>DAIDBG010000057.1 GCA_027310225.1 bacterium
GCTCGAGCGCGCGCCGTTGGACACCGCTATCTCGTACGCGACCGACTTGCGTCCCTCGTTCAATCCGCGCTTCAACACGGCGAGCTCGTCGAGTTTCTCGCGCGCGAAGGCAAGCCAGCCTTTGATCTCGTGGTCGAGCCGGGTCTCGTCCGCGAGCGAGAGCGGGCAATGCAACAGAGAGCACGAGGGCGCGAGCCATAGCCGATCGCCTAGTCGCGCATGCACCGGCTCCAACCGCTCGAGCGCGTGCTCGAGATCGCAGCGCCATACGTTCCGGCCGTCCACGATACCCGCCGAAAGCACCTTGTCGGCCGGGAAATCGCTCACGAATGCTTCGAGCTGTTGGGGGGCGCGCACAAGATCGAGATGCACCCCGGCAACCGGAAGGCGCTTGATGCGGCCGGCAAACCGCTCGACCCCGCCGAAATAGGTCGCCAGCATGAGCCTGGGCGCGGCGCCGGCGAGCGCGTCGTATGCGCTTTCAAGCTGCTCATGCCACTCAACCGGCAAATCGAGTGCAAGCGCCGGTTCATCGAGCTGCACCCATTCGATACCCGCGCGCTTCAGTTCCTCAAGCAATTCGCGGTACACCGCGAGCACATCGGAAAGGAGGGAAAGGCGGGAGAAACCGCGCTCCTTTTCCTTGCCGAGCCAGAGATAGGTGAGTGGACCCAGCACGACCGGCTTCGCCGGAATGCCGAGTGCCTGCGCTTCGCGCACCTCGCCGGTAAGCCACGACGCATCGAGAACGGAGCGCGTGCTCCGATCGAATTCCGGGACCAGGTAGTGGTAGTTCGTATCGAACCATTTGATCATCTCGAGTGCGGGCGCCCGGTCCGTGCCGCGCGCCATGGCGAAGTATGTGCGCAAATCGACTTCGCCGCGGCCACCGAAGCGCGGGGGCACATGTCGTAGCATGGCGGAGGTGGTGAGCACGTGGTCGTACCACGCGAAATCACCCACCGGGACGAGGCCGATTCCGGCCTCGCGCTGGGTGAGCCAGTTCCGGCGCCGCAGTTCGGCACCGGTCGCTTGCAGCTCGGTTTCGCCGATCTCGCCGCGCCAGAACGCTTCCAGCGCGCGTTTCAACTCGCGCCGCGGCCCGATGCGCGGGTAGCCAAGATTGTGGACAAGCGTCATGCAGCAATACCTTGAGTCCGGTCGTGAAATGATGAGGCCGCGCGACTCGCAAATCAAACTCATATTTTTTGACGTGAACATGAATCGGATTCATACTGACCCATGCTCGAACTCCGCCACCTGCGCACCCTGATGGCGCTCGCCGAGGCCGGCAACATTTCGGTCGCGGCGAAGCGCGTGCACCTGACCCAGTCGGCGCTGTCGCACCAGTTGAAGGTGCTCGAAGACCACTACGGCACCCGGCTCTTCGAACGAAAGAGCAGTCCGCTGCGCCTCTCGCCCGCGGGGCACCGGCTGTTGAGGCTCGCCCGCGACGTCGCCGCACAGATCGCCGGCGCCGACAGCGACATCGCGCGCATCATCGGCGGTGAATCAGGCACGCTGCGGATCGCGGTCGAATGCCACACCTGCTTCGACTGGCTGATGCCGTCGATGGACGCGTTCCGCGAGAGCTGGCCGGAAGTGGAGATGGACCTCGTCTCGGGATTTCATCCCGATCCGGTGGGGCTGCTGGAAGAAGGCCGCGCCGACTTCGTGATCACCTCCGAGACGGCGAAGCGCAAGCACGTCGTCTACCACCCGCTGTTCCGCTTCGAGATCTTCGCGCTGCTCGCCAAGAACCACCTGCTGATCGACAAGGAGTGGCTGGAACCGGAAGATTTCGCGAAGTACACGCTGATCACCTACCCGGTACCCGAGCACATGATCGACGTCATCCGCCAGCGTCTCGAGCCGGCGGGCATCCATCCCGAGCGGCGCACGGTGGAGCTTACGATCGCCATTCTTCAGCTCGTCGCCAGCCGCCGCGGACTCGCCGCACTGCCCGGCTGGGCGGTGCACGCCTACATCGAGCGCGGTTACGTGATCGCCAAGCGTGTTGGCAAAGGAGGCCTGTGGAGCAAGCTCTACGCTGCGACCACCGACGCGACCGCGACGTTGCCCTACATTCGGGATTTCCTGGCAACGGTGCGGCGCGTGAGCTTCGCCACGCTGCCGGAGATCGAACCCCTCAGAAAATAGCTGTGATCTCTGTGGCTAACCCAACGTCACGCCGAGCAGCCTTCCGATCAGATAAGTGAAGCCGCCGGCGGCCGCGCCGAGGGCGAGCATCCTCACGCCGCTGTAGAGTGCGCTCTGGCCGGTGAACAGCGACAGCGTCGTGCCGACCGCGAGCAGCGCGACGGCAGTCGCCGCGATCGCCGCAGCAAGGCCCCCCGGGCCGGCCACGAACACGAACGGCACGAGCGGCACCGCCGCCCCGGCCGCGAAGGAGAGGAACGAGAACAACGCCGCGCCCCACGGCGATCCCAGGTCCCCGGGATTCAAGCCCAGCTCCTCGCGCGCGAGCGTGGCAAGCGCCTTCTCGGGGTCGGCGGTGAGATTTTTCGCCATGCTCACCGCCTCTTCGCGCGAATGGCCGCGCGCCTCGTAAATCAACGCCAGCTCCTCCGCTTCCGCTTCCGGGTAGTGCTCGAGCTCCTCGCGCTCGAGCGCGATCTGGTACTCGTACATCTCGCGCTGCGAGCGTACGGACACGTACTCCCCCGCCGCCATCGAGAACGCCCCCGCGATCAGTCCCGCAATGCCCGAGAGCAGGATGATCTGGCTGTCGGCGGTGGCGCCGGCGATGCCCAGGATGAGGCTCGCGTTGGAAATCAGCCCGTCATTGACCCCGAACACCGCCGCGCGCAGGTTGCCGCCGCTGCCCACGCCGCGGTGGCGGCGCCCGATCTCGTCCACCGCGTGCGGCAGGGCGTGGCCGTGCGTGGCGCTGGTGTAAAGCGACATGCCGCGCACCTTCAGGGCCGCCAGCACGCCGCGCAACGGGCGGACCCCGAAACGTCCCACCAGCCGCGCCACCAGCCGCGCGCGCAGATCGGGCGTGTAGCGCTCCGGAACGGGGTGTCCCGCGGCGTGCGCGCGGCGTTCCCAGATCACCGCCTGCTTTTCGGCTTCCCGGGCGAGCTCCGAGAACAGCGCCTGGCGCGCCGTGCCCGCCTCGTGCTCGGCCACGACGCGGTAGAGGTACGCCGAGCGCTTCTCCTCCGACCAGCCTTCCAGCTCGTGCATGACGCCTCTTCGCCGATTCGGATCCGACACGAATCATCCACGACATTCAACCGACCGGCAACACGCATCCCCTATGGTTCAGGGATTCGCGGCGCGGCTGCGGTAGAGCACCCAGCACGCCCCGCCCGCCAGCATCATCGCCGCCTGCCCGAGCGCGAGCGTCAACCCGCTGCCCGAGATCAGCGGCGACACCAGCCCCGCGGTGAGCGCCGTGGCGCCGCTCTGCGCGAAGCTCTGCAGGGCCGAGACCATCCCGCGATTCTTTGGGAAGAGATCCAGCGCGAGCAGCGACGCGCTGGGCATCACCAGCGCCGGACCGATGGCATAGAGCATAACCGGCAGCACCGACCACGGCAGCGCCGGAGGAAACAGCGCGTTATAGCCGACGTTGAGCGCCGCGGCGCCGAACATGATCGCGTAACCGAGCGCGACCGTGCGTTGCGCGGAAACGCGCCCCGCCAGGCGCCCCGACAGAAAGGCGCCGAACATGATGCCGCCGATGTTCGGCACGAACAGCACGGGAAAATCGTTCTCGCCGAGCCCCAGCAGGTCATAGATGAAGGCCGGCGCCGAGGCGATGTAGAGAAAGGTGCCGGAGAAGTTGAGCGCCACCGTGAGGCACAGCAGCAGCAGGCTCGCGTTGCCGCCGAGCTTCGCGTAGTTAGCGACCAGCGGGGCGAGCGCGAACGGCTGGCGCGCCTCGGGCGGATGCGTCTCCGGCAGCCGCAGGCCGCACACGGCGAGCATCATCCCGCCGTAGAGCGCGAGAAAGATGAAGATCGAATGCCATCCGAACCAGGTCTGCAGCCAGCCGCCGATGACAGGGGCGAGGGCCGGGGCGAGCCCGAAGATCATGGTCACCAGCGACATCAGGCGCTGCGCGTCGTGACCGGCAAACGTGTCGCGGATGATCGCGCGGCCCACGACCCAGCCCACGCCCCCCGACAGGCCCTGCGCGCCGCGGAACAGCAGGAGCTGGCCGAAGCTCTGCGCCGACGCGGCGCCGACCGACGCGAAGGTGTAGATCGCGAGGCACACGAGGATCACGGGGCGCCGCCCGAACGAGTCGGAGAGCGCGCCCTGGAACAGCGTCATCACCGCGAAGGTCATGAGATAGACCGACAGCGTCTGCTGCAGCTGGAGGGGCGAGGCCGCGAACTCCTGCCGGATCGCGGGAAACGACGGCAGGTAGGTATCCACCGAGAACGGGCCCATCATCGCCAGCCCGGCGAGCATGACGGCGAGCAACGGCGCGGAAATCGGTGTGCGAGGCAAGGGGTGCTGTCCCGATCGTCGAGTGTGGGGCAAGTACGATTCGCAGCCGACCCTCACCTCTTCCCTCTCTCTGGCGTCAGGGCGGGGGGAAAGTACGGTGCGGATATGACGTAACGGTCATTTCCGCAGGAATCGGAGGGAGCAGTGTATCAGGCGCGGTCGAAGCGGCGATACTGGATGGCCTCCCCGACGTGCGTGCCGGCGAGCCGCGGCGCGCCGGCGAGATCGGCGATGGTGCGCGCGACCTTCAGCACGCGGTGATAGGCGCGCGCCGACAGGCCGAGCCGCGCGATCGCCTGCTTGAGCAGTTCGGCCCCGCGCGCGTCCGGCGCGCAATTACGTTCCGCCTCGCGCGCGCCGAGCGCGGCGTTGGGCCTGCCCTGCCGCTCGAGCTGGCGGGCACGCGCCGCGACAACCCGCGCCCGGATGGATTCAGAGGATTCGCCTTGCGCGCCGCGCGTCAGATCTTCCTGCGGAACGTCGGGCACCTCGATCTGCAGATCAATGCGGTCAAGGAGCGGCCCGGAAATCTTTCTGCGGTAGCGCAGCACCTGGTCGGGCGTGCAATGGCAGCGGCCGTTGGGATGCCCGAGATAGCCGCACGGACAGGGGTTCATCGCCGCCACCAGCTGGAACTCGGCGGGGAACTCGGCCTGGCGCGCGGCGCGCGAGACGCTGATACGTCCCGATTCGAGCGGCCCGCGCAGCACTTCCAGCACCCTGCGATCGAACTCGGGCAGCTCGTCGAGAAACAGCACCCCGTGCAGCGCCATCGAGATTTCGCCCGGGCGCGGGTGGCTGCCGCCGCCCACCAGCGCCACCGCGGAAGCGGTATGATGCGGCGCGCGGAACGGGCGTCTTTTCCAGTTCGCCGCGTCGAAGCCCGCGCTGCCGAGCGACTGGATGGCCGCGGACGCGAGCGCCTCCTCCTCGGTCATGGGCGGGAGGATGCCGGGGAGCCGCGCGGCGAGCATCGTCTTGCCGGTGCCCGGCGGTCCGACCATGATCAGGCTGTGCCCGCCCGCCGCGGCAATCTCCAGAGCGCGCTTGGCGTGCGCCTGCCCCTTCACTTCCGCCAGGTCGGGATAGCGGCCGCCGTTCACTGCGGGCCGCTCGGTAAGCCGCGCAAGCTGCGCGCGTCCCGAAAGATGGGCGCATACCTCGAGCAGCGAGCGCGCGGGATAGACCAGCGCGTCCTCGACCAGCGCCGCTTCGCGCGCGTTGGGCTCGGGCAGCACGAAGGCGCGGCGCTCGCGCGCGGCCGAGAGCGCCATGGCGAGCACCCCGCGGATCGGCCGTAGATCCCCGGTGAGCGCGAGCTCGCCCGCGAATTCGTAGCCGGCCAGCCGCTCGACGGGCAGTTGCCCGGATGCGGCGAGGATGCCGAGCGCGATCGGAAGATCGAAGCGGCCCGATTCCTTGGGCAGGTCGGCGGGAGCGAGGTTGACCGTGATCCGCCGCGCCGGAAATTCAAAACGCGCGTTCTGCAGCGCCGCACGCACGCGGTCCTTGGCTTCCTTCACCTCGGCCTCGGGCAATCCGACGATGGTGAAGCTGGGAAGCCCGTTGGCGAGGTGCGCCTCCACCGTCACCGGCGGCGCCTCCACGCCCGCCAGCGCACGGCTGTAAACCACGGCAAGCGACATCGGCCCCCCTCCTCCAGGTTTCTGGCTGATGCCACCATTAACGGATGAGACGGTGCAACGGACTACGGACAGCGAGACAGGGGGACCGATCAACGGTCCGATGAAACTCCGTTATTCCGCCTTCCGCCCCTTGCCTTCCGCCTTCTGTTCGAGTTCGGCGAGCCTGGCTTCCAGTTCCTGGAGTTTCGCGCGGGTGCGCACGAGCACCTCGCGCTGCACGTCGAACTCCTCGCGCGTCACCAGATCAAGGCGACTAAAAGCACTCGCCAGCAGCGCGCGCAGGTTTTTCTCGAGGTCCCTGGCCGGGCTCTGGGCCAGGATTTCCCTCATTTTGCGGTCGAAATCCTCGAACGGATTGGTGGAGGCCATGATTTCACGTCTGCGTGTTGGAATTCTCTCACATCGGCCTCTCTAAAAACCCAAAAACAAAGCAATCCCGCGCACGGTTGGAACGAGCTGCGCAATGAAAGTGCCGCCGCACAGGCTTAGTGCGGGAAGCCACGCTAACGCTTCAAAACGGTGCGGCCATAAATTTTAATGCTCGGATGCCCAAATACAACCCGATGTTTTTAAATCGTTACTCATCTGGCACGGTCCGTGCTGAACAAGGCAGCGCAATGTCGCACGTCCTTATCAGAAAGGGAGTCACCATGTTCAAGAAGATTGCAATCACGGGCCTCGTGGCGGCGTTTGGATCCGGGCTGGCGCAGGCGCAGCAGGCACCCGCTTCGCCGTACACGCTCACCGGTAACGTCGGCATTTACAGCCAGTACATTTTCCGCGGCCTGACGCAGACCAACAGGGAACCCGCGCTACAGGGCGGGTTCGACTTCAGCCATTCGAGCGGCCTGTATGCGGGCACCTGGCTGTCCAATATCAGCTGGCTGCGCGATTTCGGTGCGTACTCCGGGGGCGGCAGCCTCGAGTGGGATTTCTACGGCGGCTACAAAGGCATGATCGGGAAGACTGATTTCGGCTACGACGTGGGCCTGCTCTATTACTACTATCCCGGCACCGTCGCCCCGGCTCTGGTGAAGGCCAACACCCTGGAAGCCTATGGCGCACTTTCCTGGAAATGGCTGACCGCCAAGTATTCCTACAGCCTGGACAACAAGACCTTTGGCGTCGCGAACAGTGACGGAAGCTGGTACCTGGATCTCATCGCCACCGTCCCCATCACCGACAAGTTGAACGGCATCCTGCACTACGGCAAGCAGAAGTACGAGGGGGACGCGGCCCCCGGCGTATCCAACGACTCCCTTGCGTCCTACGAGGATTACAAGATCGGGCTGAGCTACGCGCTGCCGAAGGACTTCACGATCGGCGCCTACTACACGGATACCAGCATGGATGCGACCCAGAAGGCGTTCTACACGCCGGCGGCGACCGGCCGGTTCATCGGCAAGGACACTTTCACCATCTTCATTTCGAAGACCTTCTGAGGCCTGTGGCACACGGGGCCGGTCCGCGCCGGCCCTCTTTCAAGGGGGAAATGACATGAAACTCGTTACGGCAATCATCAAGCCGTTCAAGCTCGACGAAGTGCGTGAGGCCCTGTCCGCCATCGGCGTGACCGGCATCACCGTCACCGAGGTCAAGGGCTTCGGACGGCAGAAAGGGCACACCGAGCTCTACCGCGGCGCTGAATACGTGGTGGACTTCCTGCCCAAAATCAAGATCGAGGCCGCGATCAAGAGCGAACTGCTCGAGCAGGTGATCGAGGCGATCGAGAAAGCAGCCAATACCGGCAAGATCGGCGACAGCAAGGTCTTCGTTTTCGATCTGGAGCAGGTCATCCGCATCCGCACCGGCGAGACCGGCGCCGATGCGCTATAGGGAGAAAACCACATGAAACGACTACTCGCTATCCTCGCGCTGTTCGGCGCAGTGAGCTTCGCCGCCGTGCCGGCCATGGCTCAGGGCAAGCCTGCCGAGAAGCCGGCCGCCGCGGTTCAGGCGCCGGCGCCCGCGGCTCCCGCCACTGCGCCCGCCGCGGCCCCTGCCGCACCGTCGGCCACGGCGGCGCCGGCACCGACGCCCAACAAGGGCGACGTCGCATGGATGCTCACTTCGACCGCCTTTGTGCTGATGATGAGCGTGCCGGCCCTTGCGCTGTTCTATGGCGGGGCGGTGCGCGCCAAGAACATGCTCTCGACGCTGATGCAGGTGTTCGTCGTCTTCTCGCTGATCGTGGTGCTGTGGGTGGTGTACGGCTACAGCCTGGCGTTCACCGAGGGCAACGCGTTTTTCGGCGGTTTCGGCCGCCTGTTCCTCGGCGGCACCTTCGACTCGATGAAGGGCGAGTTCGCGATGGCGGCAACCTTCAGCAAGAATACGCCGCTGCCGGAGCTCTTGTTCGTGGCGTACCAGGCGACCTTCGCCGCGATCACGGTGTGTCTTATCCTGGGCGCGTTCGCCGAGCGGATGAAATTCTCGGCGGTGCTGATCTTCGCGGTGTTGTGGTTCACCTTTGCCTACGTGCCGATCGCGCACATGGTCTGGTTCTGGCCCGGCCCCGATGCCTACACCGATCCAAAGCTGGTTGACGGCGTGAACGCCAAGGCAGGGTTGCTCTGGCAGTGGGGCGCGCTCGACTTCGCCGGCGGCACCGTGGTGCACGTCAACTCCGGCGTCGCGGGGCTGGTGGGCGCCTATGTGATCGGCAAGCGCATCGGCTACGGCAAGGAAACGATAACCCCGCACAACGTGCCGATGACCATGATCGGGGCCTCGCTGCTGTGGATGGGCTGGTTCGGATTCAATGCCGGCTCCGCGCTGGAAGCGAACAACTCGGCGGCTCTTGCGCTCATGAACACCTTCCTCGCGAGCGCCCTGGCGGTGCTGTCGTGGACTTTCGGTGAATGGTTCTTCAAGGGCAAGCCCTCGATGCTGGGCGCGGCCTCCGGCGCGGTGGCCGGCCTGGTCGCCATTACGCCGGCCGCCGGCAACGTCGGCATCCCCGGCGCGTTCGTGATCGGCCTCGCCGCGGGTCTCGTCTGCCTGTGGGGCGTCAACCAGTTGAAGCGCTGGCACGGCGCGGACGATTCTCTCGACGTGTTCGGCGTGCACGCCATCGGCGGAACCCTTGGCGCGCTGCTGACCGGTGTCTTCAACTCCCAGAGCCTCGGCGGCCCGGGCCTCGTCACCGACTGGGTGACCGGCAAGGTCGGCTCCAACCCGATCCTCGACCAGCTGTGGGTACAGGCCCAGGCGGTGGGTGTCACGATCATCTGGACTGCGGTGGTGGCGTTCATCGCCCTCAAGATCGCGGATCTGATCGTCGGCCTGCGCGTGTCCGAGGAAGAAGAGCGCGAAGGGCTGGACATCAACTCACACGGCGAAACGGCCTATCACACTTAACATTCCTTCGGGAAGCGTGTGACTGACGGGCGCCTGCGGGCGCCCGTTTTTTTGATGCGGCGAACGGTGACGGGAAAAGGCCGCGAGTCGTACAATGGTCCCCTCCGGGGAGAACATGACCGTTCCGAGACTGACCACTGCGCTGACCGGGCCGCTCGCCGAGCTCGAGCGGCGGCTGCTCGGCTCGATGCCGGCGATCGAGCACTGGCTGCGCGGGGAATGGCAGGACCACACCGCGCCCTTCTACTGCTCGGTGGACCTTCGGAACAGCGGCTTCAAGCTCGCGCCGGTGGACACCAACCTCTTTCCCGGCGGCTTCAACAATCTCAACCCGGATTTCCGCCCGTTGTGCGTGCAGGCGGCGATGGTGGCGATCGAGAAGGTCTGTCCCGACGCGCGCGGCGTGGTGCTGATCCCCGAGAGCCACACTCGCAACCAGTTCTTTCTGCAGAACATCGCGGTGCTGCAGACCCTGCTCCGGCAGGCCGGGCTCCACGTCCGCATCGGAAGCCTGATGCGCGAGGTCACCGGCCCGACGGAGCTCGAGCTGGCGAGCGGCGCAAAACTCGTGCTGGAGCCGATCGAGCGCCGCGGCAACCGCGTGATGGTGGACGGTTTCGACCCCTGTCTCGTGCTGCTCAACAACGATCTCTCGGGGGGCACGCCGGAGATCCTGATGGGCCTCGAACAGAACGTGCTGCCGCCGCTGCACGCCGGCTGGACCGTGCGCCGCAAGTCGAACCATTTCGCGGCCTATCGCCAGGTAGCCGAGGCGTTCGCCGGCCTGATCGGCATCGATCCGTGGCTGGTCAATCCCTACTTCGAGAAGTGCGGCAGGATCAATTTCCGCGAGCGCATGGGCGAGGAGTGCCTCGAAGGCTACGTCGCGGAGATCCTCGACGACATCCGCGCGAAGTACAAGGAATACGACATCCGTCAGGACCCCTTCGTCATCGTCAAGGCGGACGCCGGCACCTACGGCATGGGCGTGATGACCGTAAAGGACCCGTCGGAGGTGCTGGAACTCAACCGCAAGCAGCGCAGCAAGATGGCGGTGGTGAAGGAGGGACTCGAAGTGCGCGAGGTGATGGTGCAGGAAGGCATCTACACCTTCGAGAGCGTGGACGACGCCGTGGCCGAGCCGGTGGTTTACCTGATTGACCATTTCGTGGTGGGCGGCTTCTACCGGGTGCACACCGAGCGCGGCCAGGACCAGAACCTGAACGCCCCCGGCATGCATTTCGCGCCGCTCGCCTTCGCCGCGCCGTGCTCCTCGCCCAATCTCGACGATCCGGGCTGCCCGCCCAACCGCTTCTACGCCTACGGCGTCATCGCGCGGCTCGCCTTGCTCGCCGCCGCCATCGAGCTCGAAGCGGCGCCCGAAGAAGCGGCGCTCGGCGGCACCGCTGTTTCGAGCGCCGCTTTAATAAAATAAGCCCGGCATTTTTTCGAATATATCTACCCGGAGTAGGCCGGACGGACTCCAGGATTTCCGAGGGCAATCGGAATGTCTAATTGAAGCAATTTTCGGCCACGGACCATATAAAACCGAATCGCCCAGATGAAAATTGCCTCGATGAAAATCGCCTTCGTCGCCGATCCGCTCGACTCGTTCAAGATCTACAAGGACACCACGTTCGCCATCATGCGCGAGGCTGCCGCGCGCGGTCACGCGCTCTACGCCATGGAGCAGGAGGACCTGCTGTGGCGCGGGAATACCGCATACGGCGGCGCGCGCAGGCTGCATCTCACCAGCGACAAGACGCGCTGGTACCGCGCCGAGGCGGCCACGGCCACGCCGTTGAAAGCGTTCGACGCGGTGCTGATGCGCAAGGACCCGCCGTTCGACATCGAGTACATCTATAGTACCTATCTGCTCGAGCTGGCCGAGTCGGAGGGAGCGCGCGTGTTCAACCGGCCGCGCGCGATCCGCGACTGGAACGAGAAGCTGGGCATCGCACGGTTCGCCCGCTTCGCGCCGCCCTCGGTCGTGACCCGGCGCGAGGCGCTCATCCGCGAGTTCCTCGGCGAGCACCGGGACATCATCCTGAAGCCGCTCGACGGGATGGGCGGCGCCTCCGTGTTCCGGGTGCGCGACGATGATCCGAACGTGAACGTCATCATCGAGACGGTCACCCACTTCGGCCGCCGCACCATCATGGCGCAGCGCTTCATCCCGGAGATCCGGGACGGGGACAAGCGCGTGCTGCTGATCGCCGGCAAGCCCGTGCCCTATTGCCTCGCGCGCATCCCGAAGCCGGGAGAGACGCGCGGCAATCTCGCCGTCGGCGCCACCGGCGTGACGCGCGAGCTTACCGCCCGCGACCGCGAGATCGCGGAGGCGCTCGGCCCCGTGCTCGCGAAGGAAGGCCTGCTCCTCGTCGGCCTCGACGTCATCGGCGACTGGCTCACCGAGGTCAACGTCACCAGCCCCACCTGCTTCCAGGAGATCACCGAGCAGACCGGCTTCAACGTGGCCGGCATGATGCTCGACGCGCTGGAGAAGATCCTGTCCCAGCCGCTTGAAAACCGCAAACCTTAGCGGCCTTTCGAGGTTGATCTTATCGGGGTCCGCTTGCATCTCCCGGCAGCTTCAGGAAGCGGGCGTTGCTGCGTGGTGCAGCGCAAAAGCGTAAAATGCTGCAGTTTCGTTACCGGCAGTCGGCGCAAGCTTCATGGTCGGCATCCTGATCATCACCCACGGCACGCTGGGCGAAGCCCTGATTCATTGCGCGAGCCACGTCCTCAACAGACGCCCGCCGCGGGTAAAGCAGATCGGCATCACCGCCCAGGACGATCCGTTCAACCTCCTGCCCCAGGGGCGCGCGCTGGTGAAGGAACTCGATGCAGGCGACGGTGTCCTCATCCTCTCCGACATGTACGGCGGCTCGCCGGCCAACATCGCGGCCAAGCTCATCGTGCCCGGCAAGGTCGAAGGCGTGGCCGGCGTGAACCTGCCCATGCTGATCCGCGTTCTCACTTACCGCGACAAGCCGCTCGCCACCATCGTTTCCAAGGCGGTGAGCGGCGGATGCGACGGCGTGGTGCGCATCCCGGCGCTCATCGTTAATAATGCTGCAACGGGAAGTTGAGATCATCAACAAACTCGGGTTGCACGCCCGGGCTTCGGCGAAGCTGACGCAGGTTGCCGGCCGGTTCAAGAGCAACATCTCGATCAGCCGCAACGGCCGCCGGGTCAACGCCAAGAGCATCATGGGGGTCATGATGTTGGCGGCGGCGAAGGGTTCGACGGTGGTGATCGAGGTCGAGGGGCCCGACGAGGAAGAGGCGATGCGGGCGCTCGCTGGCCTGTTCGCCGGCCGTTTCGAGGAAACCGAGTAAACTCGGGTTCAAGGTTCAGGGTTCAAAGTTCAGGGTTCAAAGTTCAAACCAGAACCCGGAACTTGGAACCCGGAACCTGAGAGCGGGAACAACGACAGCGCATGAGCTTCACGGTACACGGCATCGGCGTCTCCGGCGGCATCGCCATCGGGCACGCGCACCTGGTGTCGCACGCCAAGCTCGAGGTCGCGCACTACGTGCTGCCGCCGCACCAGGTGGCGGAGGAATCCGCGCGCTTCGATGACGCGATCCGCAGGGTGCGCGCCGAGCTGGAAGAGCTGCGCGACAACGTGCCGGCCACGGCCCCGCCGGAGTTCTGCGCGTTCATCAACCTGCACCTGATGATCCTTGGCGATTCGACGCTGTCGGCCGTGCCGCGCCAGATCATCGAGACGGAGCACTGCAACGCGGAGTGGGCGCTGAAGGTGCAGATGGACGCGCTGCTCGCGCAATTTGACGAGATTGACGACGGTTACATGCGAGAGCGCAAGGGCGACGTGATCCAGGTGGTCGAACGGGTCATGAGGGCGCTCTCCGGCCAGCCCGGCTACATTCCCCCACCGCCGTCGGCGGATTCCGAGCACAACCTGATCCTGATCGCACGCGACCTCTCCCCCGCCGACGTCGTTCAGTTCAAGCAGCACCAGTTCGCGAGCTTCATCACCGACCTTGGCGGCACCACCTCGCACACCGCGGTAGTGGCGCGCAGCCTTGCCATCCCCTCGATCGTGGCGCTGCACTCCGCCCGCAAGCTCATCCGCGAAAACGAGCTCGTCATCGTGGACGGCACGCAGGGCGTGGTGATGGTGGATCCCGACCAGCAGGTGCTCGCCGAGTACCAGCTGCGCCAGCACCAGTTCGAGCTCGAACGCCGGAAGCTCAGGCGCCTGAGGGATACCCGCGCCGCCACGCTCGACGGGGTCGTGGTGGACCTCCAGGCCAACATCGAGCTGCCGCGCGACGTCGTGCAGGCCAGGGAAAACGGCGCGACCGGCATCGGGCTGTTCCGCAGCGAGTTCCTGTTCCTCAACCGGGACGGTCTGCCGGACGAGGACGAGCAGTTCGAGGCCTATCGCAAGGTCGCCGCGGACATGGACGGCATGCCGGTCACGATCCGGACCTACGATCTCGGCGCGGACAAGCCCGCCAACGGAGGGGAGCCGTGCGCGACCAACCCCGCGCTGGGGCTGCGCGCGATCCGCCTTTGCCTCACGGAACCGCAGCGCTTCATCACGCAACTGCGCGCCATGCTGCGCGCCTCCCATTACGGCAAGATCAACATTCTGATCCCGATGCTCGCAACGGCGGCCGAGGCCGACCAGGCGCTCGCGCTGATCCGTCGCGCCAGGCAGGGCCTCGACGAGGAAGGCGTGCCCTACGACCGCGGCGTCAAGGTGGGCGGCATGATCGAGGTGCCGGCGGCGGCGCTCGCGCTCGGCATGTTCGTGCGCAAACTCGATTTTCTCTCGATCGGCACCAACGACCTCATTCAGTACACGCTCGCGATTGACCGCACCGATGACACGGTGGCACACCTCTACGATCCCCTGCACCCGGCCATCCTGAGCCTCATCGCGGACATCATCAGGACCGCCGACAGGGCCGGGGTGCCGATTGCATTGTGCGGCGAGATGGCGGGGGATGTGTCGCTGACGCGACTGCTGCTCGCGTTCGGGCTGCGCCAGTACTCGATGCATGCCGCGCACCTGCTCGACGTGAAGCAGGTCATCCTCAAGTCAAACCTCACGCAACTGAAGCCTCTCGCGCGCAGGATGCTGCGCACCACCGATCGCGAAAAGCTCCACGCGCTGCTCGACAAGCTGAACGCCTGAACCTTGAACTTTGAACCCGCCCGTCGGGGAATTGACAATCTCCCGCCGGGCAGGTAAGGTTTGACCCGCTTCAGGCCGCGCCGATTTGATATTCAGCTTGCGGGCGCGTTACAAATCCGGCTAAAGAGAAAACACTCCAGTTTTTTCGAACCCGGCCAGCGCAAGCTCGCCGGGTTTTTGTTTTTATGGACACGGGAATCGCATCGAAATCGGTGGGCGTCGTCACGCCGCAGACCGCGAAATTCACCGAGCCGATCCGGCTCAGGAGCGGCGCGGTGGTGGACGAATACGAGCTCGTTTACGAGACCTACGGCGCGCTCAACGCCGACCGCTCCAACGCGGTGCTGGTTTGCCATGCGTTGAACGCCGCGCATCACGTCGCCGGCTACTACGCCGACGACCCGGGCAATGTCGGCTGGTGGGACAACATGATCGGCCCCGGCAAGCCGGTGGACACGGACCGCTTCTTCGTCGTGGGCGTGAACAACCTGGGCGGCTGCCACGGCTCGACCGGCCCCATGAGCATCAATCCGAAGACCGGCAGGCCGTGGGGCGCGGATTTCCCGGTGGTGACGGTGGAAGACTGGGTCGCGACCCAGGCCCGGCTCGCCGATTATCTCGGCATCCACCGTTTCGCCGCCGTGATGGGCGGCAGCCTCGGCGCGATGCAGGCGCTCGCCTGGACCTACCACCATCCGCAGCGCGTACGCCATTCGATCGTGATTGCGTGCGCGCCCAATCTCTCGGCGCAGAACATCGCGTTCAACGAGGTCGCGCGCCAGGCCATCATCACCGATCCGGATTTCCACGGCGGGCACTATTACGAGCACCACACGCAGCCGACGCGGGGTCTGCGCGTGGCGCGCATGATCGGTCACATCACCTATCTGTCGGACGACGAGATGGCCGCCAAATTCGGGCGGCAGTTGAGGAACGGCAGGCCCAACTACTCGTTCGACACCGAGTTCGAGATCGAGTCGTACCTGCGCCACCAGGGCAGCAAGTTCTCCGAGTACTTCGACGCCAACACGTATCTGCGCATCACCAAGGTGCTCGACTACTTCGACCCGGCGCTCGATCACGGCGGCAGCCTGGCGAAAGCGCTCGCGCCCGCGCAGGCGAAATTCCTGGTGGTCTCGTTCACCACCGACTGGCGCTTCTCGCCGGAGCGCTCGCGCGAGATCGTGAAAGCGCTGCTCGACAACCGGCTCGACGTCACCTACGCCGAGATCAACGCGCCGCACGGGCACGACGCGTTCCTGCTCGAGGACCCGCGCTACCACCGCCTGATCGCGGCCTATTTCGACCGCATCGGCAGGGAAGCACCGCCGGGCCCGGGAGCAGGGATCGGTGAAACGCGGAGCAGGGGCCCCGCATGAGGGGGTGTGACCAGGGCGAACGCGGTTGCCGCCGGCACCCAATGGCAGATATTCGGCGCAGCGCATCGGAGGCGGCAGGGGCATGAGGAACGGCAACGGCACCATTACGCAGCGGCCCGATTTCGCCGCGATTGCCGGCTGGGTGAGCCTGGGCTCGAGCGTGCTCGACCTGGGCTGCGGCGACGGCAGCCTCCTGCGCTACCTGAGGGAGAGCCGGCGCGTCACCGGCTACGGCGTGGAAATCGACGACGACCGCGTGGCTGCGTGCGTGAAGAACGGCGTCAACGCGATCCAGACCGACCTCGAGCGCGGGCTCACGGAGTTCGAGAGCCGCTCCTTCGACTACGTGATCCTGTCGCAGACCCTGCAGGCGGTGAAGAACAGCGAGCGCATCATTCGCGACATGCTGCGCGTGGGGCGCGAGGGCATCGTCACCTTCCCCAACTTCGGCTACTGGAAGAACCGCTGGCACGTGCTGACCGGGCACATGCCGGTGTCCGAGAACCTGCCCTACGAGTGGTTCGACACGCCCAACGTGCACCTGTGCACGATCGCCGACTTCGAGCGCTTCTGCGCCGGCCACGGCGTGAAGGTCCTCGAGCGCAAGGTGCTCACGCGCGGGAAACCCGTGAGCGCGCTGCCGAACCTGCTCGGCGCGCTGGCCGTGTACCGCTTCCAGCGGGCGTAAGAGTTAATAGATGATGCTGTGCGGAAACCGGCGCAGGGGGAAGCGGCGCCGGTCTTCCCGCCACGGTGCACCCAGTTGCGGATGCGCACAGAGGAGCCCGAGAGCACGTTCGAATTCCGCAATGAAAGCAAGCCCGAGTTCGGCGCCGGCTTACCGGGCGTAGTAGACAGCTTCCTCGGTCAGCTCCCGGTCTGCCTCGGGACTAACCGATGGGGTCATTTGACCGCGGCGCGCGCGCGGGCGATGGCGTCAGCCGCGGGAACGAGCTTGGCGCGGCCGCTCTCGATCTCCTTGATGCGCCGCTCGACCTCGATCGCCCACGCTCGATGTCTTTGTCCTCAAAGAGGCTGGCAATCAACCGGTCGGCGAGCCGCGCCCGCTCTTCCGCGGTGAGCTTGAGCGCCCGTGCTTCTATGACCTCGAGTTCGGTCGGCATAAGTAGCCTCGAAATGCCAATCAGCCCGGTAATGATACCTCGCACGGACCCGGTTTTCTATCTGCGTCCTCCGCGTCCTGCGGTGAGAGGTGGTCTTCGCACTAGCCGCCGATCCTGTTGCGCAGCAGCCCGAGCCCCACGATCTCCGTCTCCAGCACATCCCCCGGCTTCAGGAATTCCGGGGGCGTGCGCGCGTAGCCCACGCCGGAGGGCGTACCGGTCGCGATGATGTCTCCTGCTTCCAGCGTCAGCCCCAGCGAGAGCTCGGCGATGATGCGCGGCAGCTTGAAATACATGCAGCTCGTATTCGAGTCCTGCTTGACCACGCCATTGACGCGTGTCGTGAGGCGCAGGTCGCCCGGGTCGGAAATCTCGTCGGCGGTAGCGATCCACGGACCCGTGGGGCACGAGCCATCGAGGCTCTTGCCCTTGAACCACTGGTTGTGCCGGCGCTGCAGGTCGCGCGCCGAGACGTCATTGATCACGGTGTAGCCGAAGACGTGCTTCATCGCCGCAGCATCGGAAATGTTGCGCCCCCCCGGCCCGATGATGACGCCGAGCTCGACCTCCCAGTCGATTTTTTCCGAGGCCGTTGCGTCGAACGGGATCGCGTCGTAGGGGCCGGTGACCGCGGTTGCGGCCTTGGAGAAGAAAGCGGGGTGTTCGGGCAGGTCCACTTTCTGGGTGCGGCTCTTCGCCCCCTCCTCGAAGTGATCGAGGTAGTTCCAGCCGACGCAGAACACGTTCTTGCGCGGGCGCGGAATCGGCGCCGCCAGCCGCACGCGCTCGAGCGGAACCGTCTCCTTCGCCTTCGCCGCGACATCGCGCAGCCACGCCAGCGCACGGTCACCAGCGGCGATCAGCGAAATCATGTCCGCCGCATCGAACGGCGGCTTGCCGCCGACGGCCGCCAGATCCGCCACCCGGTTGCCTTCGCGCACGAGCCCGACGCGCGGCGATGCACCGGGTTTTGGAACAAAAGTCACGAGCCGCACTTCATCCTCCCTTTCCAGAAAAACAAATCGTTTGCCCCATTTGCGCTCCTTTCCCGCAACGATCAATAGGCCTGCCCGCCGGCGGGCGCGGGCGCAAGCCGCCCGCGCAGCAGCCACAGCAGCCACAACCCCGGCAGCGCCGCAATGAAGGTGAGGAAGAAGAAGTTCGCCCACCCGAACGCGCTGACGAGCTCGCCCGCGAGCGGCCCGAACAGCACGCGCCCGAGCGATGCGAGCGCCGAGAGCAGGGCGTACTGCGTTGCGCTGAACGCCACGTTGCACAGGCTCATGGCGAGCGCGACGAAGGCGGCGGTGCCCATGCCGCTCGCCAGGTTCTCGAAGCTCACCGCGAACACGAGCCAGGCGTAGCTCTTTCCCGACCAGGCAAGGAACATGAACGAGAGGTTGGAGATCGCCTGCAGCATGCCGAACCACATCAGCGCGCGGTAGAGGCTCATGCGCGTGAGCAACGTGCCGCCCACGAGCGCGCCCAGCAGGAGCGAGACGAGGCCGAGGCCCTTGTTGATGACACCGACGTCGGTGGGCGTGAAACCGACGCCGCGAATCAGGAACGCGGTGATGAGGGTGCCGGCGAGCGCATCGCCGAACTTGTAGAGCATGATGAGCAGCAACAGCTGCACGGCGCCGGCGCGCGTGAAGAAGTCCCTGAGCGGCTCGATCACGGCGGCGCGCAGCGTGATGGGCGCCGCCGGCGGCATCGCCGGTTCGGGGGCCCACAGCGCGGCGCCGACCCCGATCAGCATCAACGCCGCCATCGCGACGTAGGTCGGCCGCCAGCCGATCTGATCGGCGAGGATCAGGGCGAGCCCGCCCGACACCAGGATGGCGATGCGGTATCCCAGCACGCTGACCGCCGCCCCCACCCCGCGCTCCGCCACGAGGAGGATGTCGGTGCGGTAGGCGTCAATCACGATGTCCTGGGAGGCGGAAACGAAAGCGACCCACAGTGCGAACAGGCCGAGCAGGAGCAGCGAATCGTCGGGCGAGGTCGCCGCCATCCCCAGCATGCCGGCCACCAACGCAGCCTGGGTCATCACGATCCAGCCGCGGCGGCGCCCGAGCCACGGCGGGACGAAGCGGTCCATGAGCGGCGACCACAGGAACTTCAGGAGGTACGGCACGCCGATCCAGGTAAACCACGCGATCGTCCTGATGTCCACGCCGCTCACGGTGAGCCAGGCTTGCAGCGTGCCGCCCGTCAACGCGAGCGGCAGCCCGGAGGCGAAGCCGAGCAACAGCACCACCGCCACGCGGCGACTGCGGAAGACTTCGAGGTGCGCCGTGAGCGCTTCGGGCTTCAAGCGTCCGGCCCACCGGCCGGCAGCCGCACGGCCCCCTGCGCGTAATCGTATTCGATGGTCAGGGGCGCGTGATCGGAGAACCGCTTCGCCTTGTAGATCGCCACGCGCCTCGCGGTCGCCGCGAGGCGCGGCGTGGCGATCTGGTAATCAATGCGCCAGCCCACGTTCTTCGACCACGCCTGCCCGCGGTTGCTCCACCACGTATAGGCTCCGCCCGTCGTGTTCGGATGCAGCCGGCGATAAACGTCCACCCAGCCCAGCTCGCCGAACACGCGGGTGAGCCAGGCGCGCTCCTCGGGCAGGAAGCCCGAGTTCTTCTGGTTGCCGCGCCAGTTCTTGAGATCAATCTCCTTGTGCGCGATGTTCCAGTCACCGCACAAAAGAATCTCGCGGCTCTCACCCGCGAGGTTCTTCAAATGGGGAAGGAAAGAATCCATGAACTCGAACTTGGCCTTCTGCCGGTGCGGGCCGCTGGAGCCGGACGGCAGATACACCGAGATCACGGAGAGCGGCCCGAAATCGGCGCGCAGGTAGCGCCCCTCGCTGTCGATGTCGCGGACGCCGATGCCCTCGACGACCCGGTCGGGCGCGCGCCGGCAGTAAAGGCCGACCCCGCTGTAGCCCTTCTTCTCCGCGCAGTGGAAGAATCCCCGGTAGCTTCCCGGCCCGCGCATCTCCGGCGACAGGTCGGCGGCCTGCGCTTTCAGCTCCTGCACGCACACCACATCGGCCCGGCTTCGCGTCATCCAGGCGAAGAAGCCCTTGCGCGCGGCGGAGCGGATGCCGTTGAGATTCAACGTTATAATTCTCATGGTTCTAAACGGGCACGACGCATTCCTGGCTCATTCGACCCGGACGCGCCCGAGGGGCGCGCCGGTCAATTCGCCCCATGGAAGACGACGCGACGCATGAGCATCACTGCATGACCTCCGATTTCAGGCAAGACTTTATCCGCTTCACGATTCGGCAAAACGTCCTGCGCTTCGGCGAATTCCGGACCAAGGCGGGGCGCCTCTCGCCGTACTTCTTCGATGCCGGGCTGTTCTACGACGGCGCGGCGCTGAAAGAGCTGGCCCAATTCTACGCGAAAGCCATCCTCGCCGCCGGCATCCGGTTCGACATGCTGTTCGGCCCCGCCTACAAGGGCATCCCCCTGGTGGCGGCGGTCGCCATGACGCTCGCCGACGCCGGCCGCAACGTGCGCTACAGCTTCAACCGCAAGGAGGCGAAGGACCACGGCGAGGGCGGGGCCGTGATCGGGGCGCCGCTCGCGGGAAGCGTCCTGATCGTGGACGACGTCATCTCCGCGGGCACCTCGGTGCGTGAGTCCGTCAACCTGATCCGCGCCTCGAACGCCGTTCCCTGCGGGGTGGTGATCGCTCTCGACCGGATGGAGCGCGGCGGCGGGGCGCTGTCGGCGGTGCAGGAAGTGAGGGCAAGTTATAATATTCCGGTGATCAGCATCGCCACCCTCGATGACCTGGTGCAGTACCTGAAGGCCGAGCCGCGGCACGCGCTGCTTCTCGCCGCGGTCGGCCGCTATCGCGAACAATACGGAGTCACGACCCATGCATAAGATCCACTGCGCGTTCCTCTCGGCGGCGCTCGTCGCGGTGCCGGCGCTCCTGCTGTCCGGCGCGGCCTTCGCCCAGTCCAAGGGCGGCAGCGGCAAGATCGTGTGCTGGAAGGACAAGAACGGGAAGGTCATCGGCTGCGGCGACCGGGTCCCGCCGGAATACCGGGAGAGCGCGACCAAGGAACTCGACCAGCGCGGCGTGACGCGCAGGACGACCGAATCGGCCGAAGAGGAAGCCAGGCGCAGGGCGCAGGAAGAAGCGTCCACCCGGCAGAAGGCCGAAGAAAAGAAGAAGCTCGTCGAGCAGCAGCGGCAGGACACGGCGCTGATCAACACCTTCTCCAACGAGAAGGAGATTGACCTCAAGCGCGACCGCGATCTTCTGGTGGTGGAATCGCAGCTCAAGCAGATGCAGGTTTCGCTCAAGAACGCGACCGACCGCTACAACGAGGCCAGGGGCCGGGCGGAGGCCGCCGAGAAAAGCAAGAGACCTCTGTCCGATTCCCTGAAGGAGGATCTGGCGCGCACCGCGAATGAGAAGCAGAAGATCGAGCAGGACCTCGCCGCCAGGGAAAAGGAAAAGGAGGGGATCCGCAGGCGCTACGCGGAGATGAGGGAGCGCTACCTCATGCTCAAGGGCGGCGGCACCCAGGCTACGGCGGCGAATCCGGCGCCGTCAGCGGCGCCGGTGAAGAAGTAGCGGTCGGCTTTCCGCTAAGGCGCAAGCCTGCGCCTGAGAATCTCGCTCACCTGCCGGGGATCGGCCTTGCCCATGGTCATCTTCATCACCTGGCCGACGAGCGAGTTGAACGCCTTTTCTTTCCCGCTCCTGTAGTCCGCCACCTGCGAAGGATTTGCAGCAATAACATCGCTGCAAATCCTTTCCAGCTCGCCACTATCGGAAATTTGCTTCAATCCGCGCCTCTCGATGATCGCATCGGCATCCCCACCGCCCTCGCCTTTCCACATCGCCGAAAAAACCTCTTTCGCGGTTCGATTATTCAGCGTTTGATCCAGTTGGCGCGCGAGCAGTTTGGCGAGTTGCAGCGGTGAAACTGGAGCTTGCTCGATCTCAAGCGCGGATTCGTTTAGCGAGGCCGAAAGGGCACCCAGGATCCAGTTTGAGGTCAGCTTCGCGACGCCGGACAGCACGGGCTTCTGACCCTCCATCCCGGTCTGGACACGGGTCATGTCCATGGTGAGTTTGGTTGCCTGCTCAAAATACGTTGCGAATCCTATCGTCGTCGTCAGCACTTGTGCGTCGTATTCCGGGAGCTGGTAATCCGTAACAAAGCGGCTTCGCATTGCATCCGGCAGTTCCGGCATTTCCATCTTTATTTTCCCGACCCACGATTCGGCAACTTCCAGCGGCAAGAGGTCCGGATCGGGAAAATAGCGGTAGTCGTGCGCCTCTTCCTTGGTGCGCATCGAGCGCGTCTCGTCCCTGTTCGCGTCGTAGAGCCGCGTCTCCTGCAGGATGCTGCCGCCGTCCTCGAGGATCTCGATCTGGCGCCTCGCCTCGAACTCGATCGCGCGCTCGAGGAAGCGAAAGGAGTTGAGGTTCTTGATCTCGCAGCGCGTGCCGAGCCTGTCCGACCCGGCGGGCCGCACCGAGACGTTGGCGTCGCAGCGAAACGAGCCCTCCTGCATGTTGCCGTCGCAGATGTCGATCCAGCGCACCAGCGCGTGCAGCGCCCTGGCGTACGCCACGGCTTCCCGCGCCGAGCGCAGGTCGGGCTCGGAGACGATCTCGAGCAGCGGCGTGCTGGCGCGGTTCAGGTCTATGCCGGTGAAATCATGGAAGCTCTCGTGCAGCGACTTGCCCGCGTCTTCTTCGAGATGCGCGCGGGTGAGCCGGATTGTCTTTCCTTCGCCTTCCACATAAATGCCGATCGTACCGCCCTGGACGATCGGCATTTCGTACTGGCTGATCTGGTAGCCCTTGGGGAGATCGGGATAGAAATAGTTCTTGCGGGCAAAGATCGAGCGGCGGTTGATTCTCGCCCCGACCGCGAGCCCGAAGCGCACCGCCTTGGCCACCGCCTCGCGGTTCGCGACCGGCAGCACGCCGGGCAGCGCGATGTCCACCGCGCAGGCCTGGGTGTTGGGCGCGGCGCCGAACGCCGTCGCCGATCCCGAGAACATCTTCGAGCGCGTGTTGAGCTGCGCGTGCGCCTCGAGCCCGATGACGGTTTCCCACTTCATCGCTGCCGCTCCCGTGAGGAGTAAGGAGTGAGGAGTAAGGAGGCAAACCCTCCAGCGCTCACTGCCAAGTTCTTCTCCTCACACCTCACACCTCACGCCTCACGCCTCACGCGTCGCATCCCGGGGGGATGCGACGATGCCAGTCGGTCGCGAGCTGGTACTGGTGCGCGAGGCCGAGCATGCGCGCCTCCGCGAAATAATTGCCGACGATCTGCAGCCCGACCGGCAGGCCCGCCGCGTCGAAGCCGCAGGGTATGGACATGCCGGGCAGGCCGGCCAGATTCGCCGGGATGGTGTAAATGTCGTTGAGATACATCCGCACCGGGTCGTCCATCTTCTCGCCGAGCCTGAACGCGGTGGTGGGGCTGGTCGGCCCTGCGATCACGTCGCAGCGCTTGAAGGCTTCCGCGAAGTCGCGCGCGATCAGCCGCCGCACCCGCTGCGCCTGGATATAGTAGGCATCGTAGTAGCCGTGCGAGAGCACGTAGGTGCCGATGAGGATACGCCGCTTCACTTCCCACCCGAAACCCTGCGAGCGCGTCTTCCTGTACAGGTCGGGCAGATCCGCATACTCCGGCGCCCGGAAGCCGTAGCGCACGCCGTCGTAGCGCGCGAGGTTGCTCGAGGCCTCCGCCGGCGCCAGCACGTAATACACCGGCACCGACAGCCTCATGTTGGGCAGGCTCACGTCCACCGTCTCGCAGCCGAGTTTCCCGAACTCCGCCACCGCCGCTTCCACCGCCTTCATCACGGCGGGCGCGGCGCCTTCGGCGAAGAACTCCCTCGGCAGGCCGATCTTCAGCCCCCTCGCCTGCCTGCCGATCTCGCGCGCGTAGTCCTCGCGGCCGCGCTCGAGCGAGGTGGAGTCGCGTGCGTCAAAACCTGCCATCACGTTCATGAGCAGCGCCAGGTCCTCCGCGGTGCGCGCCATCGGGCCGCCCTGGTCGAGGCTGGAAGCGAATGCGATCATGCCGTAGCGCGACACCACGCCGTAGGTGGGCTTCAGCCCGCAGATGCCGGAGAGCGCCGCCGGCTGCCGGATCGAGCCGCCAGTATCGGTGCCAATCGCGCCCGGCGCGAGCCGCGCCGCCACGGCCGCGGCCGACCCCCCGGAGCTGCCGCCGGGCACGGTGGCGACGTCCCATGGATTGCGGACCGGCCCGTAGTAGGAGGTTTCGCTCGACGAGCCCATGGCGAACTCGTCCATGTTGGTCTTGCCGAGGTTGACCGCCCCCGCCGCGTTGAGGCGCTCGACCACATGGGCGTCGTAGGGAGAGACGAAGTTGGACAGCATCTTCGAGCCGCAAGTGGTGAGCCAGCCCCGGGAACAGAAGATGTCCTTCTGCGCGATCGGGATGCCGGTGAGCGCCTGCCCGCGCCCGGTAGCGCGCAGCCGGTCGGCAGCCTCCGCCTGCCCCAGGCTCGCCTCTTCGTCGAGCGTGATGAAGCAGTTGTATTTCTGGTTTAATGCCTTGATCCGGCTGAGGAAATGCCTGGTGAGCTCAACGCTGGAGAGCTTGCGCGCCGCCAGTCGGGCAGATAGCTCCTTGATGGTGGCCTTGTGCATTAGGGAATAGGGAAGAGGGAAGAGGGACGGGAATACCGGTTCTCCACCCCGCTCCCCTGTTCCCTATTCCCTTACTCAATGACCTTGGGGACGAGGTAAAGATCGCCCTCGACGTGGGGGGCGACCGACTGGAACAGGGCGTGCTGGTCGCCCTCGGTGACGGCGTCCTCGCGCAGCCGCTGCGTCACATCCAGCGCGTGCGACATCGGCTCCACTCCGCGGGTGTCCACCGCCTGCATCTCGGCAATGAGCCGGAACACGTCGTTGATCTGCGACAGCACGGCCCGCGCCTCGGACTCGTCAATTGCGATCCGGGCGAGCTCGGCGACGCGCTTCACGTCGTCAGCCGTCAATGCCATGACACCCCGGGGAAAAACGCCTTAAAAATCGAAGCTGCATAGGGTATCATAACCGCCGGGCGCAGGGCGCCAAATTCCTTTGGGTGAAACGCTTTATGCTGGGTTTTCTGAGCAGCTACTTTAACGACGATCTGGCGATCGATCTCGGTACCGCCAATACCCTGATCTACGTACGCGGCAAGGGCATCGTGCTCGACGAGCCATCGGTGGTGGCGATCCGGCAGGAAGGTGGCCCCAACGGCAAGAAGGTGATCCAGGAAGTCGGGCTCGCGGCAAAGCAGATGCTCGGCCGCACGCCGGGCAATATCACCGCGATCCGGCCCATGAAGGACGGGGTCATCGCCGATTTCACGGTGACCGAGCAGATGCTCAAGCACTTCATCAAGAAGGTGCACAACACGCGCGTGTTCAAGCCAAGCCCGCGCATCATCATCTGCGTGCCGTGTGGCTTGACCCAGGTCGAGCGCCGCGCGATCCGCGAGTCCGCGATCGGCGCCGGCGCTTCCAAGGTGTACCTGATCGAGGAGCCGATGGCGGCGGCGATCGGCGCCGACCTCCCGGTCGGAGAAGCCACCGGCTCGATGGTGGTGGACGTCGGCGGCGGCACGACGGAAGTCGGCGTGATCGCGCTCGGCGGCCTGGTTTACAAGGGCTCGGTGCGCGTCGGCGGCGACAAATTCGACGAGGCGATCATCAACTACATCCGCCGCAACTACGGCATGCTGATCGGCGAGACCACCGCCGAGCAGATCAAGAAGGAAATCGGCTCCGCCTTCCCCGGCTCGGAAGTGCGCGAGAAGGAAGTGAAGGGCCGCAACCTCGCCGAGGGCATCCCGAGGAGCTTCACCATCTCCTCCAACGAAATACTCGAAGCGCTCACCGAGCCGCTGAACTCCATCGTTTCCGCGGTGAAGTCCGCGCTCGAACAGACACCGCCGGAGCTCGCCGCCGACATCGCCGAGAAAGGCATGGTGCTCACCGGCGGGGGCGCGCTGCTGCGCGACATTGACCGCCTGCTGATGGAGGAGACGGGGCTGCCGGTGATCGTCGCGGAAGACCCGCTCACCTGCGTGGTGCGCGGCTCGGGCACGGCGCTCGAGAAGATCGAGCGCCTGAGCAGCATCTTCACCAATGACTGATGGCGGGGTTCCGGGCTCAAGGTTCCAAGTTCAAAATCCCGCGTTCCAAGTTTCAGGTTTTGACGTTGAACCCTGAACCTTGAACCCGGAACGTTGAAGCAGATGGAACATCAGCCTCCTCCATTTTTCAAGACTGGCCCCACCCCGCTCGCCCGCCTGCTGATCTTCACCGCGCTGTCCGTAACAGTCCTCGTCGCCGACGCCCGCTTCAACTACCTCCCCACGCTGCGCCAGGTCGTGGCGGTGATGGTGTACCCGCTGCAGCGCATCGCGTCCGCCCCCGCGGGCATCGTGCGGCGCGTCGGCGAGTTCTTCGTCACGCAATCGTCGCTTCGCGCCGACAACGCGCGGCTCCGGGAAGAAAGCCTCGCCAACGCATCGGCGCTGCAGCAAATCCCGGCGCTGCAGGCCGAGAACCGCCAGCTGCGCGATCTGCTCGCCGTGCGCGAGCGCCTCGAGGTCAGGGTGGTCGCCGCCGAAACGCTCTATGCGGCGCACGACCCGTTCAGCCGCAAGATCGTCGTTGACAAGGGATCGCAGCAAGGGATCAGGGCCGGCCAGCCGGTGATTGACCAGAGCGGCGTGATCGGACAGGTAACGCGCGCCTATCCGTGGCTCTCCGAGGTCACGCTGATCACGGACAAGGGCCAGCTCGTGCCGGTGCAGAACCTGCGCAACGGGCTGCGTGCGGTGCTTGCGGGCACGGGCAACGACGGCACGCTCGAGTTGCGCTTCGTCCCCCTCAACGCCGATTACCAGAACGGCGACCGGCTCGTCACCTCCGGCATTGACGGCGTATATCCGCCGGGGCTGCCGGTGGCGCAGGTATCGAACGTCATAAGGAACGCGGCGCAGCCCTTCGCGCGGATCGCCGGCACGCCGCTCGCGGGAGTGGCGAGCTACGCGCACGTCCTGATCGTGCAGGGGCAACGCGACCTGCCGCCACGCCCGCCCGACGAGGACCAGCCGGCCCGGACCAGGAAACCGAGGAAGAACTGATGATCGAAGCACGCGCGCTGCGCCACGAGATCCTGCTCCCGGTCAAGCCCGGCTTCATCGCTTTCACGCTGATCGCCGCGTTGCTGCTGAACCTTCTGCCATGGTCCGGTGACTGGCTTTGGGTGAAGCCCGACTTCGTCGCGCTCGTCGTGCTCTACTGGTGCGTCGAGCAGCCGCGCAGGCTCGGCTTCGCCGTGCCGTGGCTGCTCGGCCTGCTGATGGACGTCGCCGACGGCACTCTGTTCGGCCAGCATGCGCTGTCCTACACCATCCTCGCTTACGCCGGGATCGTCCTGCACCGGCGCGTGCAGATGTTCAACATGAGGCAGCAAGTGCTGCACGTGGTGCCGCTGCTGCTGCTCGCGCAGGCCGTGGCGCTGCTGGTGCGCCTGGTGGCGGGCGCCGATTTCCCCGGCCTCGCCTACTTCGCAGCGAGCCTGACCGGTGCTGCGCTGTGGCCGGTGATGGGCCACGTGCTGAAGCTGCCGCAGCGTCCGCGGCTCGATCCCGACCAGGTGTGATACCCCATGAGCTCCGAATTATCGATCCATCCCGGAGTCGAGCTGAGGAACGCGGAACTCGAGATCCGCCGCTTCCGCGCGCGGCTGGCGATCGCGGGCGGGATCGCGCTCTTCCTGTTCGCGTCGCTCTTCGCCCGCCTCTTCTACCTGCAGGTCGTCAAGTACGAACAGCTGCAGACGCTCGCGGAAGCGAACCGCATCTCCATCGTACCGGTGGTGCCCAACCGCGGCATCATCGTTGACCGCAACGGCATCGTGCTGGCGAACAACTACTCTGCCTACACGCTCGAGATCCAGCCCGCCAGGGTCGAGCGACTCGATGTCCTCCTCGACGAGCTCGCCACGGTGGTCGAGATCACTGCCCGCGACCGGCGCCGTTTCAAGCGGCTGCTCGAGGAGAGCAAGGGCATCGGCAGCCTCCCGGTCCGCACCCGGCTCTCGGACGAGGAGATCGCCCGCTTCGCAGCGAACCGCTATCGCTTCCCGGGCGTGGAAGTCAACGCGCGGCTGTTCCGGCGGTATCCGCAGGGCGAGCTGTTCTCGCACGTGGTCGGCTACATCGGCCGCATCAACCAGCGCGAGGTGGAGCAGCTGGAGGCCGAAGGGATCTTCTCCAACTACCGTGGCACCGACTACATCGGCAAGACCGGGCTCGAGCAGAGCTACGAGCGGTCTCTTCACGGAACGACCGGCGTCGAGGAAGTGGAAGTGGATTCCGGGGGACGGCCGGTCCGCACGCTGTCGCGCACGCCCCCCGTGTTCGGCAACAACCTGGTCCTCAATCTCGACGCACGCCTCCAGGAAGTCGCCTACAACGCGTTCGGTGACCGGCGCGGGGCGCTGGTCGCGATCGAACCGTCAACGGGGGGCGTGCTCGCGTTCGTGAGCAAACCCGGGTTCGACGCCAACCTCTTCGTTGACGGCATTGATCCGCAAAACTGGAACGAGTTGAATACCTCGCCCGACCGGCCGCTGCTCAACCGCGCGCTCGCCGGCACCTACCCGCCCGGCTCCACCTTCAAGCCGTACATGGCGCTTGCGGCGCTCACCTACGGCAAGCGTACTCCGCAGCAGACCATCAGCGATCCGGGGTATTTCAACTTTGGCGGTCGCCTGTTCCGCGACAGCAAACCGGGGGGATACGGGATAGTGGACCTGTACAAGTCCCTCGTCGTGTCCTCCGACACCTATTACTACATGCTCGCCAACGACCTCGGGATTGACGCCATCTCGCGTTTTGTGGCGCTGTTCGGCTTCGGCAGCCGCACCGGCATTGACATCGAGGGTGAGGCGGCGGGGGTACTGCCCTCGCAGGAGTGGAAAATGCGCCGCTTCAGGCAGAAGTGGTTCGCGGGCGAGACCATCAGCGTCGGCATCGGGCAGGGCTACAACGCCTACACGCCGTTGCAGCTTGCGACGGCGATTGCCACACTCGCCAACGACGGAGTGATGTTGCAGCCGCGCATCGCGAACTACATCGAGGACACCCGCACCCGCGAGCGCACCGCTGTCGCGACCAGTGCGCCGCGTGCGCTCGGGCTCAATCCCGAGTACCTCGCGGTGGTCAAGCAGGCGCTCGTCGGGGTGAACAAGGAGGGCACGGGCGCACGCGCGTTCGCGGGCGCCGAGTACGTGAGCGGGGGCAAGACCGGCACGGCGCAGGTCATCGGCATCAAGCAGGGAGAAAAGGACGCCGAAAGCCGCATGGACGAGCGCCTCCGCGATCATGCCCTGTTCATCGCTTACGCGCCGGCGGACAAGCCGAAGATTGCGCTCGCCGTGATCGTCGAGAATTCAGGTTTCGGCGCGCGTTACGCCGCGCCGATCGCGCGCAAGGTCCTCGACTACTACCTGCTCGGCAAGCTGCCCGCGCCGGAGAGGCGCGGCAAGGACGAAAACTATGCATCCGGCGATTAGGCGCCTGGGCGGCTACGTGACGCGCCGCATTGACGACGTGCTGCTCGGCCTCGTGCTCGCCTTGATGGCGGTGGGGCTCGTGGTGCTGTTCAGCGCCTCCAACGAGAGCTTCACGCGCGCGACCACCCAACTGCTCAGCATGCTGATCGCGCTGGGCGTCATGTGGGTCTTCGCCAACATCCCGCCCCACTATCTGCTGCGGCTCGCGTTCCCGCTCTACGTGCTCGGCGTGCTGCTGCTCATCGCGGTGATGCTGTTCGGCGACGTGGTGCACGGGGCGCGGCGCTGGCTCGATATCGGCATCACGCGCATCCAGCCCGCGGAACTCATGAAGATCGCGGTGCCGCTCGCGATGGCGTGGTACTTCGACCGCCACGAGGCGACCCTGAGGCTGCGGAACTACGCGATCGGGACGGTGATGCTGGTCCTGCCCCTCGCGCTGATCGTGCGCCAGCCCGACCTCGGCACGGCGCTGCTCATCGGCGCATCGGGCTTCTTCGTGCTGTTCCTCGCCGGGCTCTCGTGGCGCATCATCGCCGGCCTGGCGGCCGCGGCCGCGGCGGCCATGCCGTTCCTGTGGTCGGCGCTGTACGACTACCAGCGCCAGCGCATCCTCACGCTGTTCGACCCGATGCAGGATCCCCTGGGGACGGGCTATAACATCCTCCAGTCCACCATCGCCGTAGGTTCGGGGGGGCTCTTCGGCAAGGGCTGGATGAACGGCACCCAGACGCACCTCGACTTCATCCCGGAGCGCATGACGGACTTCATCTTCGCTGTGTATTCCGAGGAGTTCGGCCTGTTCGGCAACCTGGTGCTGCTCGCGCTGTTCCTGCTCGTGATCTCGCGCGGCATGCTGATCGCCGCGAACGCGCCGACTCTGTTCACACGATTGCTCGCGGGGGCGGTCACGCTCACGTTTTTCACCTACGCCTTCGTCAACATGGGCATGGTGAGCGGGATTCTGCCGGTGGTGGGCATCCCGCTGCCCCTGATCAGCTTCGGGGGCACTGCGCTGGTCTCGATCAGCATCGGTATCGGGATACTGATGAGCATCCACAGCCACAAGAAGCTTGTGCAAACCTAAGGATGAAGGCGGAAGAATGACCTGTAGGCGGATCCCCCCGAAGGATGAAGGCGGAAGGCAGAAGTACGGCCTGGTTTTGACACCCGCACCGCGGGGGTCATCGTTCATCCTTTATCCTTCGTCCTTCATCCTTGCCGCGGCGGCGCTACTCTTTGCCGTGGCGCTGAGCGGCTGCGGCACGGTCGCCAAGCGCGAGCCGGCGGTGAAGGCGCCGGGCGCGCCGGCGCCGCGCGCGGGCGGCTACTACCTCGACGACGGGCCGGGAGAGAACCCGCCCGCCGATCTCGATAGCATCCCGGAACCCACGCCCCGGCTCGAGCCGCTGCAGCGGGGCACGGGCCGCCCGTACGTCGTGATGGGACGCAGCTATACGCCGATGACGTCGTTGCAGCCCTACAAGGCGCGCGGCATCGCCACCTGGTACGGCCGGCGCTATCACGGCCGGCAAACCTCATCGGGCGAGATCTACGACATGTACGGGATGACCGCCGCTCACCCGATCCTGCCGATCCCGAGCTATGCGCGCGTGACCAACCTCGTGAACGGAAAGTCGGTGATTGTTCGCATCAACGACCGTGGACCGTTCGTCGAAGGACGCATCATCGATCTTTCCTACACGGCGGCCTACAAGCTCGGCGTGCTGGCCAGCGGCAGCGCGTGGGTCGAAGTGGAAAGCATCATTCCCGATGCTGCCGGCACTCTTGTCGCCGCGGCACCGGCGCCGCGGCCGGCGCCGGTGCCCGAAGAAGATCCGGCTGCGGACCCGGGTACGACCATACCGATCGCCGCGGCGCCAGTCATGGCGGAGCCGCCGCCGGCTGCGGCGCCCGATGCAGCGGTGACGGCCGGCGCCGCCGGCTACTACCTGCAATTCGGCGCATTCGGCTCGAGGGAAAACGCCGAGAGCTATCTGGCGCGGCTGAAAGCGCAGCTCGATTGGCTGTCCCAGGTGCTGCAGGTCTTTGCGCGCGACGGGCTGTTCCGCGTGCGCGCCGGTCCGTACCCGAGCCAGGCCGAGGCGCAGCGGATCGCCCAGCGCATCGGCGAGGCGCTGGGCGTCAGACCGATGGTGTTGACGCGGTAAGCGGCGGGCGGTAAAGACTGGGGGCAGGGGGTTGCTGCTTACTGCTTTCCTTCCAGCCGCAGCAGTGCATGAACCATCTCCAGCACCAAGTGTTTGTGGGCATCACTCAGCATCTCGAATTTTTTCGATGGCCAGCCGTGATCGAGGCGGTACGAACCCGCCTCCTGTCGCGCCGCCGGGGGCTGCCTTTCCTCTTTTTTATCGAGCTCGCCGAAGCGCAGCCAGTGCACCGAAACGTCCAGCCATAATCCCAGGGCACGGATTTTGTCCTGCGAAGGCAGGGCTTCCCCCGACAGCCATTTCCGGACCGCCTGGGTGGAAACCGGGTCTCCGTCATAACGCAGGTTGAACTCGCGGGCGATGCGGGTGGGACTATCGGGGTTGATCCGCGCCTTGCGCAGTACCTCCTTCAGGCGCCGGCTGAAGCTCTGTTTTTCGTCCGTGAGCGTCATGCTTGAAAACACTACCACCAAGCACGATGACGCCTGGTTACCAGCGGTTGCTTTTTATGACAACCGAGAGTAGCATGGCACCCTGTTGCGTCACCTTCCCGTCAACTCTTTTGACGCCGCAGTCCGGTCCGCATGACTTGGCGCGAGCGAGATCTCTCCAGGGTCATCGAGCACATTCCGCTCGGGGTTGCGATCACCCTGCCCGACGGCACGCTCGATTACGTCAACCCCCATTTCTCCAGGCTGATCGGCGCGCGCGGCAGCGAGCTGGTCGGAACGCCGCTTGCCAGCTGGTTATCAACGGACACCTCCGCGAGCGGCGGGGCGAAGCAACCGGTAAATGCCGCATCCGAGTGGCACGGGGAAACGCGTGTCCGGCGCAGCAGCGGGGATCTGCTCGACGTTCTGCTGGCGGTCTATCCGCTGCACGACAAGGCGGGCGTCGTCACCCATCTCGTTCACCTGGTGCAGGACACCAGCACGCAAAAGCAACTGGAACTTCTGTCCGGGTTGGCCTTTTACGATGGCCTGACCGGACTGCCCAACCGCAATCTGTTGAACGACCGCCTAGCGCGAGCCATTGCTGGCGCGCGGCGCCGTTACGGTGCCTTCGCTTTGCTCTACATTGACGTTGACCACTTCAAACAAGTCAACGACACGCTGGGACACGACGCCGGAGACGAACTGCTGCGTCAACTCGCCGCGCGCCTGTCGCGGTCTCTGCGCGCGGCCGATACCGTGGCGCGCTGGGGCGGCGACGAGTTCGTGGCCGTGCTCGATGGCGTGGCAAGCCCGCAGGCTGCCGCACACGCCGTCCGCAAGCTGCTCTCAATCTGCGGGGGGCCGTACAATCTGCCCGGCGCCACCCGCTTCGTCACGCTCAGCATCGGTGTGAGTCTCTTCCCGCGTGACGGGTACGACGCCCCGGCCCTGCTCAAGCGCGCCGACCAGTCAATGTACGAGGTCAAGGCACGCGGCCGCGACGGCTACCACCTGCTCGAAGAGCCCGGCTTGAGCTATCTGAAAACGGCCCAAAAAGCACCGCGCAAGACCGCTTTCAGAACGTAGCAAAGCAAACGGCCAGCGGCTCACCGCTTCACGAAGTGCCCTCCAAGCGGAACACGATCGGCACCAGCACCCACGATTCGATCGGCTCCGCGCCCCGCCGCGCCGGCGTGAAGCGCCAGGCCTTGACCGCCTCCAGCGCCGCAGTGTCGAGATAGGGTGAGCCGCTCGATTTCTCGACATCCACGCGCGAGGGCAAGCCCTCGCGCGTCACCAGCACCCGCAGCGTCACCGTGCCCTGCTCGCCCGCGCGCCGCGCTGCGAGCGGATAGCGCGGCGGCGGATTGCGCAGATAGGCCGCGTCGAGGCCGGGCGGCGCCACGGCAGCGGCCGCCAAGTCGGCGTTGGGTCCCGTGGGCACGGCGCGTGAGGCTCCTGGCGGCGGTCCGACGGCGGCGTCCGGCACCCGTGGCGGCTCGGGCAAGGGCGGCGTGGCGGCGGCCTGCGGCGACAGCCCGGGCTTGACCGGGATCCTGGTCGCTGCAGGCTCCGGCTCGCGCCGCGCCTGAGGCGGCGGCGCCTGCGGCGGGGCGACCGGCAGCGGCTCCGGCTTCAGTATCACCACCTCCAGCGCGCCCGCCTTGGCGGAATCGCGCGCCCTGAACAGGGACGGCGGCAGCGCGGCGAGCAGCGCCGCGTGCAGCGCCGCGCTGCCGGCGAGGAACACCGCCAGCACGCGCCAGCTGCGCCGCCGCGCCGCCGCGGCACGCCTCACGAAGCCCTCTGCGGTCCCGGCTGAAGCCCTCATGCCTGCGCTCCGACGGCAAATCCCGACAAACTCCCGATGCAAAACCGGCACCGGGAAAATTAAAGCAGCCACTTGAGAGCGCCGGTCGTCCCGAGGCCGACCGTGATCAACCCGGTCTGCCACAATACATCGCGGACGCGGTTCTGCTGGTGCAGGTAGGGGATCAGGTCCGCGATGGCGAGGTAGATGAAAGACGCCGCCGCCAGCGCGAGCGCATATTGCAGCAGCGACTGCGCGTATTCCAGGACGAAATATCCGAGAACGGCGCCCGCGACCGACGAAAGGCTGACCGCGAGGTTCAGCCACAAGGCGCGCGCCCTGCTGTAACCCGCATGCAGCAACACCATGAAGTCACCGACCTCCTGCGGAATCTCGTGCACCATGACCGCGAGCGTCGTGGTGATGCCGAGCCTGAAGTCCGCGAGGAACGCCGCGGCGATCAGCACGCCATCCACAAAGTTGTGAAACGTGTCGCCCACGGTGATCAGCATCCCCGAAGCCTTGCGCGACCCGTGGTCGCCGTGCTCGTGGCTGTGACGCCAGAGCGCCGCCTTCTCCAGGAGGAAGAACATCAGCAGGCCTGCCAGCATGATGCCGAACAGCGTTTCCGCATTCGCGGATTTTTCGAAGGCTTCCGGCAGCACGTCGAGGAACGTCACTCCAAGCAAAATGCCCACGGAATAGCTCACCATGCGCGGCACCCAACCCGAGAGCAGCGAGTAGGCAACCGTCGCCGCCAACAGCAGGCTCACGGCACCGCCCGCGAGACTGCCGCCGATGATCCAGAGCAGGGTTACGTCCATGGTGTGTTATCCAGCGCAAATCCGTTGCATCAATGAATCCGCTTGCAGCATCACCGCTTCCGTACCGAGGATCAATGCCGGTGCTGTGCGCGGACCCGTGAGCGGCGCCGGGCCGCCGGCCCGCAACCGGCACACAGCCCCTTCACCGTCAGCTCGATCTCCTGGGAGCGGAAACCGGAGGGCACCAGGACGCTGCGCACCGTCATCGCCTTGTCCAGGCAGGTCACACCGCCGCAGCTGTTGCACTTGAAATGCGCATGACGCCGGCCATGTTCTTTCTTTGCGGCGTTGAATCGCCACACGCGATCGTCGTCCGAGATCTTGTGCGCAAGGTCCCGGGCGGTCAGCCACTCCAGCACGCGATAGACCGTCACCCGGTCTATGCCGAGGTTGCGCTTGATCCGCCGCTCGATCTCATGGTGCGTGAGCGCGCGCTCGGCGGCGAGCAGCGTCGCCAGCACAGCCACGCGGGCGCGGGTCACGCGGGCACGGGTCCGGCGTACCAGGGTTTCAGCCACCTCGTGAACGGCGCCCGCCATCATCCGCTCCCGGCGGGATTAAAGCACGGCGCGCCGCAAATTGCAACCGAGTTGCATCAAAAACCGATGCTATACTGAATCCGGATGAAATCCGTGTTGCTGTTCTTGATCGACGGCTACCGGCTGCTGCTCTCGCCCTTCTTCGGCGGCCAGTGCCGCTTCTACCCCACGTGCTCGAGCTACGCGCGCGAAGCGATCGAGGTGCATGGATCGTTGCGTGGCTCGTGGCTTACGATAAGGCGCATCGTGCGCTGCGGGCCGTGGCATCCGGGCGGGGTGGACCCCGTCCCGCCTCCGTAATGATGAATGCAGAATGATGAATGCAGAATGAAATTCCCTATTTTAAAACCTATTTCTCCAACCCGTTCATCATTGTCTCGCCACCCGGCAGATGAGTCCCTTGAGATAGTCCCCTTCCGGGAAGTTGAGGGCGGTGGGATGATCCGGGCCGGGGCCGAGCCGCTCGATGATCTGCGCCGCCACACCGGCATCCAGCGCAGATCCGGCGACGATCTTCTGGAAGAGGTCGGCTGATACCCCGCCGGAGCAGGAAAACGTCACCAGCAAGCCCCCGGGCCGCAACAGCTTGAAGGCGAGCAGGTTGATGTCCTTGTAGGCGCGCGCGGCTTTCGGCACGTGTGCAGCGGTGGGCGCGAATTTGGGCGGGTCCAGCACGATGAGGTCGAACTGACGGCGCCCGTCGCGCAGGTGCCGCAGCATCTGGAAGACGTCGCCGCCGACCCAGTCGACTCCGGAAAGATCGTTCAGGCGCGCGTTGGCCTGCGCCAGGGCAAGCGCTTCGGCGGAGCTGTCCAGGGCGAGCACCGATCGCGCCCCGCCGACCGCTGCGTTGAGCGCAAATCCTCCCGTGTAGCAGAAGCCGTCGAGCACGTCGCCCCCGCGCGCGAGCCGGCGCACCCGCAGGCGGTTTTCGCGCTGGTCGAGATAGAAACCGGTCTTGTGTCCATGTTCCAGGTCGAGCTGGAACATGAGTCCATTTTCGGTAACGATGATTTGCGTTGGCTGCCGGTCACCACGCAGAGGCCCGGTTGCCGCAGGCAAGCCTTCCAGGTTCCGCACTTCGGCATCCGAGCGCTCCCAGACGCGGGATATGCCCGCCGCCTCGAGCAGCGCGTCGGCGATCTCCTCGCGCCACCGATCGGCGCCGGCGCTCGTCAGCTGCAGCACGATCGTGTCGCCGTAGCGGTCGGCCACCACGCCGGGGAGCCCGTCGGATTCCCCATGGATCAACCGGCACGCTTCGGTAGCGGCCCCGTCGAGCAGCTCCCGGCGCTGCGCCACGGCCCGGGCCACACGCTCCTTGAAGAACGCCCTGTCTATGGCGCGTTCCTCCCAGGCCCAGACGCGGGCGGTAATTTGCGACTGGGGGCTGTAGGCAGCGACCGCCAGGAACTCGCCGGTCGCGGACCAGACCCCGACGGTCTCACCCGGCCCCGGCTCGCCCCGCACATTCGCCACCGCGCCGGAGAACACCCAGGGATGGCGGCGCTTGAGCGATTTCTCCCGCCCAGACTTCAGGATCAGCTTCGCTGGTGAGGGGTGAGGGGTAAGGGGTGAGGCGGGATGCTTCGACCCTTTGCCAGAACGGCGTTTTTTATCCTCACTCCTCACGCCTTACTCACTCCTCACGATTTCCTCTTCGCGCGCGGATGTGCCGCGTCGTAGGCCTTCGCGAGGTGCTGGAAATCGAGGTGCGTATAGATCTGCGTCGTCGAGATGCTGGCGTGCCCCAGCATCTCCTGCACCGCGCGCAGGTCCCCGCTCGATTGCAGCAGGTGCGAGGCAAACGAGTGGCGCAACGCGTGCGGATGGACCTTAGCCGCCAGGCCCAGCTTCACCGCCCAGTGCTTGAGCCGCGCCTGGACCGCGCGCGCGCTCATACGCCCCCCGTCCTTGCCGACGAACAGGGCCGTCTCCTCCGCCCGCGCGAGGCCGCTCCGCTGCGGCAGCCAGACCTCGAGCGCAGCGAGCGCATGGCTGCCGACTGGCACGACGCGGGTCTTCGCTCCCTTGCCGGTGACGCGCACCGTCGCGTCCCGGACATCAACGTCCCCCAGTGCGAGCCCGGTCAGTTCGGAAAGCCGCAGCCCGGAGGAATAAAACAGCTCGAGCATCGCCTTGTCGCGAACCGCGAGCGCGTGCGTTTCGCCGATCTCCATCAGGCGCACCGTCTCGTCGGGAGACAGCGCCCGCGGCAGCTTTCTGGCGACCTTCGGGGCGCGGATGCCGAGCACCGGGTTCTGCGCATGGCCGTGGTCGCGAGCGAGGTAGTTGAAGAAGCCGCGCCACGCCGAAAGCATGCGCGCGAGCGTCCTGCCGTCGAGCCCCCGCGCGTGCAGTTGCGCCACGCAGCGGCGCACGTGATGCGGTTGCAATTCCCTGAGCGGCGTGGCACCCGCCAGCTCGAGCAGCGCGGAAACGTCACGTGCGTAATTCTCGACCGTATGAGGGCTTAGCCGGCGTTCGTGCGACAGATGTTCGAGATAACAGCGCAGCAGCTGCTGTGCAGTTTCGGGTTTCAAGTTTCAGGTCTAAAAGTCAGCACCCACTTACCAGTCGCAAGTGGTTGAATCCACGACCGCCAGGACTGGATGCCCCCCTCTCCGCCTCCCGCCTTTGCCTTACTTGAGGTGCCGCGCTATGGCGGCACCAATCAGCTCGCCCAGCCGCTTGAGATAGAGCGTACCCATCTCGGGATAGAAGCGCTGCGGATCCTCGCTCGCCAGCGCGAGCAACCCGAAGGTCTCGTGGTCGCGCAGCGGCACGTACGAGAATGAGCGCAGGTGGGCGCCCGCCTCGCCGAACAGCCCGGCCGTGTCCGCCATGGCGCGGCCGCTGCAATAGGGGTGGGTGAGACTCATCACGAACTCGCGCAAGGCGTCGCTCACCGGCCCGAACTCCGGCAGCCCGGTCTGGTCGTTGGCGCGCCACACCCGCAGCGTCACGTGCGGCACGGCGAAGTCCTCGCACAAGTTGAGATAGACGGCGTTCAACACGCCCCCGATATCGGCTGCCGCGACGAGTGCGACCGAAATGCGGTGTACCTTGTCGCTGATCGCGTCGTTCTCCTCGCCGAACTGGATCACTTCCCGCAGCTTGCCTTCGAGCTGCTTGCTTCTTTCGCGCAGTGTCAGGATTTGCCGCTCGCTGATCGAAACCGCGCGCCCGCCGTGCGGGTGCGGAATGTAGACTTCCGCCAGCATGTCGGCATAGTGCTCGAAGAATTCCGGGTGTTCCCTGAGATAGCTTGCGACCTCTTCCGGTTTCATCGTTCTCCCTTAATGAGTTGGCAGGTGGCGACGGGCGGCGATTCGATACGGTCGCTCCCCTCACGCCGAGAACCGCAGCCCGATAGCCGCCAACTCATAATTCCATCTCTCCTTCGAACACGGTAACGGCGGGGCCCGTCATGATGACCGGCTGTCCCTCGCCCGCCCATGATATACCGAGGTTGCCGCCGCGCGTGCTTACCGTGAGGCGCCGTTCGAGCAGGCCGCGCGTGATGCCCGCGACCGCCGCGGCGCAGGCGCCGGTCCCGCAGGCGAGCGTCTCGCCCGCGCCGCGCTCATGGACGCGGAGCCGGATGTGGTCCCGGTTGATGACCTGCGCATAGCCCGCGTTCACCCGTTGCGGAAAGCGCGGGTGGCGCTCGATCAACGGCCCTTCGGTCTCGACCGGGGCGCGCTCGACGTCGGGCACGAACTGCACCGCGTGCGGGTTGCCCACCGACAGCGCGCTGATTTCCAGCCGCCTGCCGTTCACCTCGAGCTCGTAGGTCAGCGCCCGCCGCGGGGCGGCGAAGGGTATGCGCGCCGGCTCGAACTCCGGCACGCCCATGTTCACCGTCACCCGCCCGTCGTCCTCAAGCCGCGGCACGATCACCCCGCCGCGCGTGCCGACCCGGATTTCGGTCTTGGTGGTGAGTCCCCGGTCCCGCACGTAGCGCACGAAACAGCGCGCCCCATTGCCGCACTGCTCCACCTCGCCTCCGTCGGCATTGAAGATCCGGTAGTAGAAGTCGGTATCGGGCTGGCGCGACGGCTCGACCTGGAGAATCTGGTCGCAGCCGATCCCGAGATGCCGGTTGGCGATCAGGCGCAGCTGTTCAGGGGTCAGGCTGAGCGGGCGGGCACTAGCGTCCAAGACGACGAAGTCGTTGCCTAGACCATGCATTTTAGTGAATTTTAGACGCATTTATCTGCAATATCTCCGATAATCCATGTAGATACAGCGATCCATGATCACTGTCATCCCTGCCTGCCGGGCCCGCTCCGCAGCCGGTCTGTTGACAATACCCTCTTGAATCCAAATGGCTTTTAGTCCGAGTGCCAGGCATTCGTCCACTACGCCGTCCAAGTACTCGGCGCGCCGGAAGACGTTCACAAGGTCTATCGGCGCCGGCGCATCCGCCAGCCGCAGGTAAGCCTTCGCTCCCAGCACTTCCCGGGCTGCCGGGTGTATCGGGATGATGGTATAACCGAATCCCTGCATCGCCTGCGCAACCCCATGGCTGGGACGAGCCGGGTTCGGCGAGAGACCAACTACGGCGATGCTCTTCACGCGCCTGAGGAGCGCACAGCGTTCCTCGACGCCCGGATTTTCGAACGTTCCGGAACTCATCTCAAAATCTCTGTGGCTAACGTATCCAGGGAATGATTTTATCGGCGTTCATCGGTGGTTTCGATTGCTTTCTCCATGAGGTAGTCGTCCATGATAAAACCGCCGCCGATGTCCTTCACCGCGGCGCCGGCGATGCGGAAACCGTGCTTGAGATAGGCGGCGATGGCCGGCCGGTTCTGCCTGTTGACCGCGAGCGTGAGCCTGCTGCAGCCTTGCGCGCGAGCCACGCTGGCGGCACGCGCGATCAGCATGCCCCCGCAACCCTGGCGCTGGCGGTGCTGATGCACGTAGAGTTTGTCGAGCTTCATCTCACCCGGCACGCCGGTGAGGAAATAGGACGAAAACCCCGCCATCTCCCCGTCCACCAGCAGCTTGTCCCACCAGATGTCGCCGCGCCGCAGCTCTTCACGCATGACCGCCGGATCGTAGCGTTGCGCGAGCATGTATTCTATCTGCGCCGCGCTGATGATGCCGGGATAATGCGCGCGCCAGATATCCCCTGCGAGCGCGGCGAGCCGCTCGACGTCCTCCGAAGCAAGCGGCTCGATACGCACTGGATTCCGGACATTGCTGTGCTTCCCGCTCATTACCCATCACTCCGCGCCCGCAATAGTGCGATTTTTCCGGGCAGCCGCGCCGTGAATCGCTTGGGAACCGCAGGCATCGCCGGCGTCTCCAGCACATGTTACGCCCGCGTCGCTGGCACCGCAGAGAGGAGCGCATTGCATACGTGGTGGATTGCTTCTTCCGTGAGCTGCGGATAGATCGGCAACGACAGCACTTCGCGCGCGGCCTGTTCGGCGGCAGGGCACGAAACGCTCCGGCGCACGCTCGCGTACGCCGGCTGGCGATAGAGCGGCAGGGCATAATAGACCGCGCTCGCCACTCCTTGCGCAGCAAGCCGCTTCCGCACGGCGTCGCGCGCGGCCGAGCGAATCGTAAACTGGTGATAGACATGCGCCCCCCGGCCGTGTTCCGCCGGTAATGCGAACGGCCCGCCTGCGAGCAGCCGGCGGTAGGCCGCCGCATGCCCCCGGCGGCGCTCGTTCCAGCGCGTCACGTGCCGCAGCTTCACGCGCAAAATCGCCGCTTGCAGCTCGTCGAGCCGGCTGTTATAGCCGACAGTTTCATGCTGGCCAGCCGTACGGCTTCCATGATGGCGCAGCATCCGGATGCGATCGGCCAGAACGGGATCGCCGGTGGTGACCATGCCGCCATCGCCATAAGCGCCCAGATTCTTGGTGGGGTAAAAGGAAAAACACCCCGCCTCGCCCCAGGCACCTGCGCTTTTGCCCGCGAAATCCGCGCCGAAAGCCTGGGCGCAGTCCTCGATCATGGCGAGTCCCCGCCTGGCGCAGATGGCGCTGATCAGCTCGAGATTTGCGGTGTGACCGTACAGGTGCACGACGATGACCGCGCGCGTTCTCGGGGTAATCGCCGCCTCGAGGCTCGCCGGATCGAGGTTGTAGGTCGCAGGATCAATGTCGGCGAACACGGGGCGCGCGCCAGCGTGCGAGACGGCTTCAGCGGTCGCGATGAAAGTGAACGCTGGCACCACGACCTCGTCGTCCGCGCCGACGCCGGCAGCGCGCAGCACCAGGTGCAAAGCGTCGGTTCCGGAGGCGACCGCCACCGCATGGGGAACGCCAATGTATTCGGCCACCTCGCGTTCCAGCGCGGCGACCTGCGGGCCGAGGATGAAATTTCCCGCGGCAAGCACCTCGCGAATGGCGGCCATGAGCTCTGCTTCCAGCTCCCGATACTCCGCGGCGAGATCCAGCATCAGGATGTTCACATCGGCTCCCCGCCGACAGCCGAGGACATGCTCGCAAGCCTGGCGTCAATCATGCGCCGGATCTTCAGCGCCAGCGCCAGCGCCCGGCGGCCGTCCGCTCCCGATACGTCCGGCGCCCGCCCCTCGCGCACCGCTTCAATGAACGACCGGATCGAGGCGCCCAGCATGTCCACCCCGGGGAAAGTGCACTCTTCCTCCACCACGGCCGCGCCCGCGGGTCGCCGCACGATCCGTAACCGCGCGCTGTGCAGATCCGCAGAGACATACAGGTCGTGCCCGAACGCGCGCAACTTCCTGACCGGGGCCTGGCTCACGCGGCTTGCCGAAAGGTTGGCGACCTGCCCCCCGGCGAACTCGATGCGCGCATTGGCGATGTCCACTGAGTCGGTCAGTACCTTGAAGCCACACCCGGATACCGAGACGATGTCGTTCGGCACCATCGCAAGCACCAGGTCGATGTCGTGAACCATGAGGTCGAGCACGACATCCACGTCGGCGCCGCGCCCTTGGAAGCCGGCGAGGCGTTCGGCTTCGACGAAAAGCGGCCGCGCCAGCAGCGCACGGAGTTCAGCAAAGGCCGGATTGAAGCGCTCGAGATGATCCACCGCGAGGCAGATCCGGCGCGAAGCGGCCTGCGCGACCAGGGAGTCAGCCTCCTCAAGCGTGCGGGCGATCGGCTTCTCGACGAGGACGTGTACACCAGCCGCAAGGCAGTCGCGCACCACGGCATAATGCGCCTCACTCGGCACGGCGACCGAAACGAGATCGGCAGCGGGAAGCAGTTCGCGGAAGTCCTGCGTGGCCCGGCAGCCGTGCCTCGCCGCAATTCTGTTGGCGCGCGCCGCGACGACGTCGGCGACGCCGATCAACTTCACGCCGTCGCATGCGGCGTACTTCTCGGCGTGCAGGCTGCCGAGATATCCGGCCCCGATGACCGCTGCGTGCAGTTCTTTCATCACGAGAGGATTTTCCTCCGGCCCGTTCCCTGCGACAAAGTCAGTAGAAACGCGCCTCGCCCGGCGGCCGGGTTTTGAAGCGTTTGTGCAGCCAGAAGTATTGCTCCGGCATCTCCAGAACGCGTTCCTCGATGAATGCGTTCATGCGCCGCGTATCGCGCTCGACGTCATCGCTCGGAAAATCGCGCCACGCCGGGTGGAAGGTAAGCACATAGCCATTCCTTCCCGGCAGCTGGCGCGTCACCGCCGGCACCACGACGGCGCCAGCGAGGCGCGCGATACGCGCAAGCCCGGTGACGGTCGCCGCCGGCACCCCGAAGAACGGGACAAAGATCGAGTCACGGGGGCCGAAATCCATGTCCGGCAGGTAGTAGAACGGCAAGCCGCGCTGCAGCGCCCGTACCACCGGCCGTATGCCCTCCTGCCTCGAGTAGAGCTCGGGGACCACGAAGCGCGTGCGGCCGCGATAGAGGATTGCGTCAACATCGGGATTCTTCTGATGGCTGTAGACCGACACCAGGGGAAATTCGGTGGTCAGCCGCACCCCGCCCATATCGAGCCCGATAAAATGGGGCGCGAGCCAGATCACCGGTCGCCCGGCCACAGCCTGCCAGTGCTCCAGTCCCTCGACGCGCACCAGGCGCTGCACCCGTTCCCTGGAGGACCACCACAGAATGCCGTGCTCGACGAGGCTCCTGCCGAAAGCCTGGAAATGGCGGCGGGCGAGCTGCCTGCGCTCGGCTAAGCTGCTCTGCGGAAAACATAATTTCAGGTTGGTGAGTGCTACCTCGCGACGTTCACGCCCGAGCGCATAGAGCGTGAAACCAAGCGCGCGCCCGAATGGGGCGAGGAGCGCGAGCGGCAGGAAATGCAGCAGCCAAATGACGGCGAGTGCGAATCGCGTCAGCATGGGTAGCCGAATGGCGCACCGATACGCGTGAGCCAGGGATAAAAAATCAAATGAGGACTCGCCGTCATAAATTGGCAATCGATTAAACGCCGAAGCGAACTTGCCCCATGATGGGAAATCCGAGCCCTCACTGGTTATTTTGTGACATGGCATTATTCCTTCAAAATTCCGGCGGCTTCGCCCCCGCCGGAATTTTGTAGCGGTTGTAGCTCCATAGGTACTGCGCGGGGCAGCGCCGGACCTGTGTCTCGATGGCGCGATTGAGCGCCGCTTCGTCGAGTCGCGCAGCCGGCAGCTCCTCAAGGTGCAGGCGATAGCCGCGCCC
>DAIDBG010000059.1 GCA_027310225.1 bacterium
CCGCAGCAGTATCCTGAAAAGACTGTGAATCACAATGACTTACTCGTTATAGTTAAACCTGATTTTCAACTGTGGAAGGCGTTGCCGTCAAACCTTCCCTTAGAAAAAGGGGCCCCGGTTGGCGTAACTGCGTTGCGTCAGACACGACAGCGGCCTAGAAGAATGGACTGCCGCAGTGCACCAATTCAGAGTCGTTACTACCTGTTTTTAAACCAGAAAGTAAAAACCTATCAAAATGTTAGATTTGCTTTTTGATTATGATTTGCTCTTAAATCTGAGCAGTGACACAAGTCACGCCCGGTCACGAGCCGTCATCTCAAACTTTTGCTAGGGGAGAAACGCCATGGAAATGCACGTCCCTGCCGCCGTGCTCGAAGCACGCGAACATCCCGCACGCCGTTCCCTGACCAGCGGCATCGAGCTCAACTTCTCGCCGCAACTACACGCCCACTACGACAAGGAAACGCGTGCGATGTGGTCACGCTGGTCGCCCGAGCCGCGGCCCTGCTTTAATCCCGCGCTGCTCGCCGACATCCGCGTCTATTACGAGCACCTCGGCGCGAGCGGAGGCCGGATTGATTGCGGCGGCGAGGAGCATCCGATCGAGTACGTGGTGCTGGCCTCGGCCATGCCCGGGGTGTTCAACCTCGGCGGTGACCTCGACCTGTTCAAGCAGCTGATTGACCTGCGCGACCGCCAAGGCCTGCTGCGCTACGGGCGCGCGTGCATTGACGTGCTCTACCGCAATTACCTCGGGCACGACCTGCCGGTCACCACTATTTCCCTGGTGCAGGGCGAATGTCTGGGCGGCGGGTTCGAGGCGGCGCTGTCGAGCGACGTGATCATCGCGGAGAAGAGCGCACGGTTCGGCTTCCCGGAGATCCTGTTCAACCTGTTCCCTGGCATGGGCGCCTACTCTTTCCTCGATCGCCGGCTTGGCCAGAAGGGGGCGGAAGCCCTCATCACCAGCGGGAAGATCTACAACGCGGACGAGATGGCGCAGCTCGGCGTCGTTGACGTGGTGGCGGAAGACGGCCAGGGCGAGTCCGAGGTGGCGGCCCTGATCCGGCGCCGCGGCCGCAGTCGCAACGGGTACTCCACGCTCGCGGCGGTGCGGCGGCGCGTGCACCGCATCGAGTTCCCGGAACTGCTCGATGTCGTGCAGCTCTGGGTCGAGGCCGCGCTCCGGCTCACCCCGCGCGACCTGAAGCTGATGCAGCGCCTGGTTTCACGGCAGAACGGCCTCGGCGAGTCGCACCAGGTCCACTGAGAGCGCTCCCGAACGGCACCCGCCCGTGTTGGTTGCGGCGCGGGAAGCGGGTGCCGGCTGTTGTCCGGCATAAGGGGGCTTTGATAAACTGATAAATAGCGCACAAAGGTACGGGCCGCGGTAAAACGGCCTGCAAACAACAGGGGAGTCGGCGTGAGCAAACCGCCAGCGGAATACAGCATTCAGCAAGTGGCTGAAATGCTCGGTATCCCGATCCAGAAGCTGCGCCGGTGGGACATGCAGGGCGTGCTGGCCGCCGGCCGCACCGAGGGCGGGCACCGCCGCTATTCCAGGGAGCTGATTGACCGGCTTGCCGGGCTCGGACTCAACGCCCGAAGCGAGAAGGCCAACAAGGAGCTGGCGACGATCCGCAAGTCGCTCGCCGAGAAGCGCCGCATCATCCAGCTGCTGCTGGAGAGCGAGAACCGCTACCGCGACCTGGTCGAGACCTCGCACGATCTCATCTGGACCACCGACGCGCAGGGCCGTTTCATCTATCTCAACGCCGCCGCCCACGATATCTTCGGACTGGCCCCCAAGGACCTGGTCGGCCGCTGCTTCTTCGATTTCGAGACCGGCACCTCCCATATCTCCAACCGGCGCTTCCTCGCGACCCTGAAGCGGTGCGGCGAAGTGAAGAACTACGTGACGCGGCTCGTCACCGCCAGGGGCGAGGACCGCTGGATCGGCATCAATGCGCGCGTGGTGCTCGATGACAACGGCACCATGTGCGGCATCCGCGGAACCGCCCGGGACATCACGGAACAGCAGCTCGCCACCCAGCGCATCGAACACCTCGCGCTGCACGACGCGCTGACCGATCTTCCCAACCGGCACAGCCTGCAGCGCCGGATCGAGTCGGTCCTCGAGTCGGGCGGCGTCGGCGCCCTGCTCTTTCTCGACATTGACCATTTCAAGTACATCAACGACAACTTCGGGCACCGCACGGGAGACCAGCTGATCGTCGGGGTGGGCAGCGTGCTGCGCGACATGATGCGCGGAGTGAACGGCGAGCTGTTCCGCCTCGGCGGGGACGAGTTCGCGATCCACCTGCCCGCGGCGCTGCGCAAGGAAGCGGTTGACGCGGCGGAGAAGGCGCTCGACGTCGTGCGTCGCTACCGCTTCCAGGCCGGCGACAACAAGGTGATCTCCAACCTTGCCGTCTCCGCCGGCATTGCGCTTTATCCGTTCCACGGCAACGACATGCTGGCGCTGCTCTCGAACGTGGACATCGCGATGTACCAGGCCAAGGACCTGGGCCGCAATCGCCACGTGCTGTTCGACCAGGCCTCCGACAGCCTGCGCAGCACCCATCGCCGCATTCACTGGGCGAAGAAGCTGCGCGACGCGCTGGACGACGACCGCCTGGTCCTGTTCTACCAGCCGGTGGTGCGGCTGAAGGACCGCAAGCCGGTGCACTACGAAGTGCTGCTCCGCATCCGGGACGACGAAGGCGGTTACATCCTGCCCGGCAACTTCATCGAGCTCGCCGAAGCGCTCGGCCTGATCCAAGAAATAGACATGCGCGTGGTCGAGAAGCTGCTCGCCTTCCTGCGCGCGAGCGGCCAGGCCGACAGGAAGCTGCGCTATTTCGTCAATCTCTCGCGCGTGTCGATCTCGGACCAGCACTGGATCCGCCGCATCATGGGACTGCTGCGGGATAGCGGGGTCAACCCGAGCCAGCTCGTGTTCGAGATTACGGAAACCGCGGCGATGTCGGAGATCGACGTCACGCTCATGTTCATCCAGAAGCTGAAGGAGATGGGCTGCCGCTTTGCGCTGGACGATTTCGGTGCGGGCTTCAGCTCCTTCTACTATCTGAAGCGGTTCGACGTGGATTATCTGAAGATTGACGGCAGCTTCATCCGCGACCTCGCAACCGACGAGGGCAGCCGCATCTTCGTGCGCGCCCTGAACGACGTGGCGCACGGTCTCGACAAGCAGGTGATCGCCGAATGGGTGGAAACGCCCGAGGTGCTCAACCTGCTGCTCGGGATGGGCACGCAGTTCGGACAGGGCTACTTGTTCCACCACCCGATGCCGCTCGAGCAGGCGGCCGTCGGGCAGATTCCCGCCCACGGCGTGAGCGTGGCCTGAGGCCCGGCTACCACGCCTCCGCGGCCGCGATCCTTTCGGCCAACAGCAGGCCGATCAGCGCCTTGACCTCGGTGATGCGGCCTTGCCGCAACCAGTCGAGCGCCTCCCGGAACGGGACGTGCAGCACCTCGATGAATTCCTCATCGTCGAGCGCAGTGCCGACGTGCGCAAGCCCGCGAGCGAGGTAGAGCTCGATGCGCTCGTCCGAGTAGCCGATGCACGGGTGCACCGTCATGAGGTGCCGCCAGTGCTCCGCCTCATAGCCGCACTCTTCCCTCAGCTCGCGCCGCGCCGTCACGAGCGGCTCTTCGCCGGGATCAATCTTGCCGGCCGGCAGCTCGTAGAAATGCCGGCGCAGCGGGTAGCGGTACTGGCGCACCAGGACCACGGTGTCGTGGTTGATGAAGGGCACGATCATCACCGCCCCGGGGTGTCGTACGTATTCCCGTCTGCCAGTCTTGCCGTCGGGCAGCCGCACCTCGTCCTCGAGCACATGCAGCAAATTCCCGCGATAGACGGTCTTCGAGCTCAGGGTATGCTCGGTGAAATCGGCTTCCTTGCAGTCGGTCATGGCTCAATTTCCGTGAACGGTGATCGGTGAACAGAAGAACGCGGCAACCTGCAGCTCGCCGCTTACCGCCTACCGCTTGCGGCTTCTTACAGCGAAGCCTGGATCGAATAGATGAACAGCGTCATCAGCGGATCCGGCAGAACGCCGAACACCAGCATCGCCAGCCCGTTCGCGCTCATCAGCACCCGCACGTCGCTGCGCGGCGCGATCGGCGCCGTGTCCCGGGGGGCGTCGAAATACATGAGCTTGACCAGTCGCAGGTAGTAGAACGCCCCGATCAGCGAGAACAGCACGGCGATCACGGCGAGCCACACGTAGCCGGCATTGATGACCGCCTGCAACACCAGAAGCTTGGCGTAGAAACCGACCGTCGGCGGGACTCCGGCCATGGAAAACATCAGCAGCAGCATCATGAACGCGTACCACGGGCTGCGCGCGTTCAGGCCCTTGAAGTCCTCCAGGTTCTCGGCTTCGAACCCGCCGCGCGAGAGCAGCAGGATCATGCCGAAGGCGCCCAGGTTCATCAACACGTAGATCACCACGTAGAACATGGCGGCGCTGTAGCCGACGAGGTCCCCGGAAAGGATGCCGAGCAGCAGGAAACCCATGTGGCCGATCGTCGAGTACGCGAGCATCCTCTTGAGATTGGTCTGCGCGATCGCGGTGACGTTGCCGATGGCGAGCGAGAGCACCGCCAGCACGATCAGCATCGGCTGCCACTCTTCCACCAGCTGCTCGGCGCCGAGGCCCTGCACCAGCAGCCGCATGATGAAGGCGAAGGCCGCGAGCTTGGGTACGGAGCCGATGAACAGCGTCACCGCGGTCGGCGCACCGTGATAGACGTCCGGCACCCACATGTGGAACGGCACCGCGCCGAGCTTGAAGCCGAGCCCGGCGACGATGAATACCAGCGCGAACACCAGCACCACGTCCTTGGCGCCGCGGTCGAGGATGGTCTCCGCGAGCTGCGTGATCTCAAGGGTTCCGGTCGCGCCGTAGAGCATGGACATGCCGTAGAGCAGCATCCCCGAGGCGAGTGAGCCCAGCACGAAATACTTCATCGCCGCCTCGGTCGCCACCGCCGAGTCGCGCTGCAGCGCCACCATCGAGTAGAGCGAGAGCGTCAGCAGCTCGAGCCCGAGATAGAGAGTAAGCAGATGGTTCGCGGAGATCATGACCATCATGCCGAGCGTCGCGAACAGCACCAGCACGAAGAACTCGCCGCGGAACATGCCGCGCGCGGTGAGGTAGTCCCGCGAATAGACCAGTACCGTCATGACGCCGACGTACAGCAGCAGCTTCAGCACATCCGACATCAGGTCGTCCACGAACATGCCGTTGAACGTGAGCTGCGGCTCGGCGCTCGCGGTGAGATAGGTGATGACCAGGCTGCCGGCGAGCGCGAGCTGGGCGAGCGCGTAGGTGATGATGCGGTTGTCGTCGCTCACGAACAGGTCCGTGAGGAGAATCACGCACGCCATCGCGAGCAGGAACAGCTCAGGATAGGCGGGGGCGAGCGGCGTGATGTATTGCATGGGGAACCCTCCGGCCTCCTTACGGCAGCTTGCTCTGGCTCACGTGGCTCAGCAGGTCGCTGACCGAGACGTGCAGCACCTCGGCGAAGGGATTGGGCCAGACGCCCATCGCCAGCACCGCCACCGCGAGCAGCCCCAGCACCAGGAATTCGCGGAAGCCCAGATCCGACAGCGCCGCGACATGGTGGTTTGCCACGGCGCCGAAGACGACCCGTTTGTACATCCACAGCGTGTAGGCCGCCCCGAAGACAAGGGTGGTGGCGGCCACCGCCGCGTACCAAAAGCTCGCCTTCACCGCGCCCAGTATCACCAGGAGCTCGCCCACGAAGCCGCTGGTCCCCGGCAGCCCCACATTCGCCATCGCGAACAGCATGAACAGCGCCGCGAACACCGGCATGGTGTTCACCACGCCGCCGTAGTCGGCGATCATCCGTGAATGCACGCGGTCGTAGAGGACGCCCACGCACAGGAACAGCGCGCCCGAGATAAAGCCGTGCGAGATCATCTGGATGATCGCGCCCTCCATGCCGTTGACATTGAAGATGAAGATGCCGAGCGTGACGAAGCCCATGTGCGAGATCGACGAGTAGGCGATCAGCTTCTTCATGTCGGCCTGCACCAGGGAGACCAGGCCGATATAGACCACGGCGATGAGCGAGAGCGCGATCACGAACCCGGCGAGGTAGTAGCTCGCGTCCGGCACGATGGGGAGCGAGAGCCGGATGAAGCCGTAGGCGCCGAGCTTCAGCATCATGGCGGCGAGCACCACCGAGCCTCCGGTGGGCGCCTCGACGTGGGCATCGGGCAGCCAGGTATGCACCGGCCACATCGGCACCTTGACTGCGAACGCCAGGAAGAAGGCGATGAAGATCAGAATCTGCGCCGGGAACGACAGCGGCAATCGGTAGTAGTCGAGCAGCGAGAAGCTGCCGCCGGAGACGTTGTAGAGATAGATGAGCGCGACCAGCGTGAGCAGCGAGCCCGCCAGCGTGTAGAGGAAGAACTTGACCGCGGCATAGACTCGGTTCGGGCCGCCCCACACCCCGATGATGAGGAACATCGGGATCAGCGTCGCCTCAAAGAACACGTAGAACAGCAGCGCGTCGAGCGCCGAGAACGCGCCGTTCATGAAGCCCGACAGAAACAGGAATGCAGACAGGTACTGGGCGACGCGCTCCTTGATCACCCCCCAGCCGGCGATCACCACCAGCACCGTGATGAAGCTGTTGAGCAGGATCAGCAGCAGCGAGATGCCGTCAATGCCGAGGTAATAGTTGACGTTGAAGCTCCCGATCCACGGCGCGAACTCCATGAACTGGAAGCCGCCGGCGAGGGAGTCGAAACGCGTATAGAGCGGAAGCGTCACCGCGAACCCGAGCACGGCGCCGGCGAGCGCGATCACGCGTGCGGCGCCGGCGTTGCGGTCGGAGCCGGTGGCGAGCACCAGGATCCCGGCGAGGATCGGGACCCAGATCGCGAGACTCAACAGCGGGAAACCGAGCAGCATGGCGGCATCACCCGATGAAGATCATCGTGAGCAGCACCACGATGCCGATGATCATGGCGAATGCGTAGTGATAGATGAAGCCCGACTGCAGGTGGCGGATCAGGGCGGCGAACCAGCCGACCGCGCGCGCCGATCCGTTCACCATCACCCCATCTATCACCGCCACGTCCCCGTCCTTCCACAGCCCGGTGCCGAAGCGCACGGCGCCGTCGCCGAAGAGCCGCTGGTAGGCCTCGTCGAAGCCGTACTTGCGCTCGAGAATGGTGTAGAGGAGCCCGGCCTTCTCTTGGATGACCGCGGGCAGGTCCGGGCGCTTCACGTAGAAGTACCAGGCGGTGGCAATGCCGGCCGCCGCCAGCCAGAACGGCGCGGTCGCGAGCGCGTCCCACGTCATCGCCACGACGCCGGGAAACTCCTGGCCCATTTCGGCCAGCACGTCGTGTACGGGGGCAACCGCGATCGCCTGGCCGAAATAGCCCCCGAAGAGCACCGGCCCGATCGCCCAGCCCGCGCCGACCGCCGGGATCGCCAGCAATATCAGGGGTACGGTTACGACCGCGGGAGATTCATGTGGAGCATGACCATGGCTTGCGCCATGGTCATCATGGGACCCGCTCTCCTGGTGGTCTCCGTGTCCGGCAGTCTGCTTGTGCTCATCATATTCGGCGCGGAAGTCGCGAAAGCGCTCCGGGCCGTGGAACGTCATGAACAGCATGCGAAAGGCGTAGAGCGCGGTCACGAACACGGTGGCGAGCACGAGGATGTAGGCGAGCCCCGAGCCGGGGAGCTTCGAAAGATACGCCGCCTCGATGATCGCGTCCTTGGAGTAGAAGCCGGAAAACCCCGGGATTCCGACGTTCGCCAGCGCGCCGATGAAAGTCGTGACGTAGGTAATCGGCATGTACTTGCGCAGTCCGCCCATCCGGCGCATGTCCTGCTCGTGGTGCAGGGCGATGATCACCGAGCCGGCGCCGAGGAACATCAGCGCCTTGAAGAACGCATGCGTGACGAGGTGGAAGATGCCGGCGGCGTAGGCCGAGGCACCCAGCGCGACCGTCATGTAGCCGAGCTGCGACAGCGTGGAATAGGCCACCACGCGCTTCATGTCGTTCTGCACGATTGCGACCAGCGCCATGAAAAACGCCGTGATCGCGCCGATCACCATCACCACGGACAGCGCCGTTTCTGACAATTCGAAGAGCGGCGACACGCGCGCCACCATGAAGATGCCGGCGGTCACCATGGTCGCGGCGTGGATCAGCGCCGAGATCGGGGTGGGGCCCTCCATCGAGTCCGGCAGCCAGACGTGCAGCGGGAACTGCGCGCTCTTGCCCATCGCGCCGACGAAAAGCAGGATGCTGATGACGGTCATCAATGACCACGCCGTGCCCGGCAGGATCTCGATGGTGTTGCCCGCGAGGTTGCGGGCGGTGGCGAATACCGCCGCGTAGTCGAGCGTGCCGAAGAACATCAGGATCAGCGCGATGCCGAGCAGGAAGCCGAAGTCGCCGATCCGGTTCACCAGGAACGCCTTGAGACCGGCGTAAACCGCGGTCGGCCGCGTGTACCAGAAGCCGATCAGCAGGTAGGAGACGAGCCCCACCGCCTCCCAGCCGAAGAACAGCTGCAGGAAGTTGTTCGCCATCACCAGCATCAGCATCGAGAAGGTGAAGAGCGAGATGTAGCTGAAGAAGCGCTGGTAGCCGGGGTCGTCGGCCATGTAGCCGATGGTGTAGATGTGCACCATCAGCGACACGAACGACACCACCAGCATCATGGTGGCGGACAGCCGGTCAATCAGGAACCCGATTTCGAAGCGCACGTTGCCGGAGGTGAGCCAGGTATAGACCGCGCCGTTGTAAACGTTGCCGTCCAGAACGTCGAGGAAGACGACGACCGAGGCCGCGGTCGAGACGACCATGCCGAGGATGGTGATCCAGTGCGCGCCGCGGCGCCCGATCGCCCAGCCGAACAGTCCTGCGACAATGGCCCCGATGAGCGGCGCCAGCGGCACGATCAAATAAAGTTTCTGCATCAGCGTCATTTTTGTATTGGGCGGGCGCGCCGGCGTCCGCCTCTACCGTTAACAGTTCACCGTTTACGCCTCACCCCTTGAGGCTGTCGAGGTCCTCGACGTCGATGGTGCTGAGGTTGCGGAACAGCACCACCAGGATCGCGAGACCGATCGCGGACTCCGCGGCGGCGACCGTCAGGATGAAGAACACGAAGACCTGCCCGGACGGATCGTCGAGGAAATGTGAAAACGCGACGAAGTTCATGTTGACCGCGAGCAGCATCAACTCGATCGCCATCAGCAGCACGATCATGTTCCTGCGGTTGAGAAAGATGCCGATCACCCCGATCGCGAACAGGATCGCGCCCAGCACCAGGTAATGCGACAGCGAAATCAACGGGCTCCCCTTATTCGAAGGATGAAGGATGAAGGATGAATGGAGCCCCGCGCCGCGGGAATACCTGTTATCTTCCTTCTGCCTTCTGCCTTCATCCTTATTCTTTCTTCTCTGCCGGCATCTGCACGATGCGCACGCGGTCCTGCCTGCGCACGCCGATCTGCCTGGCCGGATCAATATACTTGCTCTGCTTGCGGCGCCTGAGCGTCAGCGCGATCGCCGCGACGATCGCCACCAGCAGGATCACCGCGGCGATCTCGAACGGATACACGTACTCGGTATAGACCAGCCGCCCCAGTTCCTTGGTGTTGCTGTAGTCCGCCGGCAGGGGCGGCGGGGCCGGCGTATCGTAGAAACCGGCGTAGCGGCCGCCGAGCACGAGCACCATCTCGGCAACCAGGAGCAGCGCGACCAGGGTGCCGAGCGGCAGATGGCTCCAGAAGCCCTCACGCAGCCGCGCCATGTTGATATCGAGCATCATCACCACGAACAGGAACAGCACCATCACCGCGCCGACATAGACCAGCACCAGCGCGATCGCCAGGAACTCCGCCTCGAGCAGCAGCCACAGACCCGCCGTGGTGAAGAAACAGAGCACCATGCACAGCACCGCGTGCACCGGGTTGCGCATCGTGATGATTCCCACGGCCGACACGATCAGGACGGCCGAAAGAAAATAGAAGACGAATTCCTGGAAGCTCATATACGCTCAGCGGTACGCCGCGTCTTCCTCACGGTCTTTCGCAATCTGCTCTTCGTAGAGGTCCCCGACCGCGAGCAGCATCGGTTTGGTGTAGATGAGGTCACCGCGCTTCTCGCCGTGGTACTCCAGGATGCGCGTCTCGACGATGGAATCCACGGGGCACGATTCCTCACAGAAGCCGCAGAAGATGCACTTGGTCAGATCAATGTCGTAGCGCGTGGTGCGGCGCGTGCCGTCGGCCCGCTGCTCCGACTCGATGGTGATGGCGAGCGCCGGGCACACCGCCTCGCACAGCTTGCAAGCGATGCAGCGTTCCTCGCCGTTCGGGTAGCGCCGCAGCGCGTGCAGCCCCCGGAAGCGCGGGCTCATGGGCGTCTTCTCCTCGGGATACTGCACCGTGATCTTGCGCGCGAAGAGATAGCGGCCGGTGAGCGCCATGCCCTTCACCAGCTCGAACAGCAGGAAGCTGCGGAAGAACTGGGCGATGCGCGCGACCATCACTTCCACCACACCCAGAGCGGCGTCTGCATCCACGCGCCCAGCACTACGATCCACGCGATGGTGAGCGGCAGGAACACCTTCCAGCCGAGGCGCATGATCTGGTCGTAGCGGTAGCGCGGGAAGGTGGCGCGGAACCACAGAAAGCTCGACACCACGACGAACAGTTTGACCAGCAGCCATCCGAAGTTTCCGTCCGCGAGCCACGGCAACCCGATCGCGTCCGCGAATGCCGCCGGAACCGGCGACAGCCAGCCGCCGAGGAACATGACCGAAGCAAGCGTCGAGATCAGGATCATGTTCGCGTACTCGGCAAGGAAGAACACGGCGAAGGCCATGCCCGAGTACTCCACGTGAAACCCGGCGACGATTTCCGATTCCCCCTCGGCGACGTCGAACGGCGCGCGGTTGGTCTCGGCCACCCCCGAGATGAAATACACCAGAAAAATCGGGAACAGCGGGATCCAGAACCAGTTGAAGAGCCCGAAGCTGCCTTGCTGCACGCGCACGATCTCGCCGACGTTGAGGCTCTGCGCCGCCATCAGCACGGTCACCAGCGCGAACCCCATCGCGAGCTCGTAGGACACCATCTGCGCCGCGGAGCGCAACGCGCCCAGGAACGCATACTTCGAGTTCGAGGCCCAGCCGGCGATGATGATGCCGTACACCCCCACCGAGGTGATCGCCATGATGTAGAGCAGCCCCGCGTCGACGTCGGCGAGCACCAGCTCGGGGCTGAACGGCACCACCGCCCACGCCGCCATCGCCGGCATGACGACCATGACCGGCGCCAGCAGGAACAGCGCCTTGTTGGCCCCGCCGGGAATGATGATCTCTTTCACCAGAAGCTTCAGGGCATCAACGATCGGCTGGGCCAGGCCGCCGAGCCAGGGTATGCCGAAGAACGTCACGCGGTTCGGCCCGATGCGCACCTGCATCCAGCCGATCACCTTGCGCTCCCAGAGCGGCAGATAGGCCACCACCAGCAGCAGCGGCGCCACGATCGCCGCGATCTTGACCAGCGTCCACACCACCGGCCAGGCGGGCCCGAACAAGGTCTGCAGCGTTCTCATGAATTCCATGATCAGACGGCGGCCCTCTGCCGGACCGCGACGCGCTCCACCGTGATTTCGCCGGACATCGCTCCCAGCGTCGCGGTTTCAGGCCGCGAGGCCGCGAGCCGGATGCAGCCGGCGGGCAGCTTGTCGTCCACCGCCGCGGGCACCACCGCCTCGCCGCCGCCCTGCCATACCCGCACCCGGTCGCCCTCGCGCAGGCCGAGCTTTTCGAACTGTGCGCGGTTCATCCACGCAACGGGCGGTGCGGCGTCGCGTGCGGCCTGCAGCGACCGGGCGCGGCGCACGACGGCGTCGGACGCGTAAACCGGTATTTCCGCGATCCGTTCGAGCCTGGAGTCCCGGGCCCCGGCCACCGCGTCGAGCGCCACGGCGTGCAGGCGATTGTCCAGCCGGCCCGGCGCCTCGCCGCCTTCGCCGAGGACTGCGCGGCGGATCTCTTCCGGACTTTCGTACGCGAAGCCGGGGAGCCCGAGCAGGTTGCCGAGCACGCGCAGCACCTTCCACGCCGGGCGCGACTCGCCCAGCGGCCGCACCACGCCGTTGAAGCTTTGCGCCGTGCCCTCGGTGTTCACGAACGTGCCGGCGGTCTCCGTGAAGGGGGCGATCGGCAGCAGCACATGCGCGTAGTCGGTCGCCTTGTGCTGGTACGGGCTCATCGCCACCACCAATTCCGCCGACTTCATCGCCGCAACCGACTGGCGAGGGTCATGGGTGTCCAGCTCCGCTTCGACGCCGAGCAGCAGGTACGCCTTGAGCGGCTGTGCGAGCATTTGAGCAGCATTGAGGCCGGCGTTCCGGCCAAATGGCACGCAGCCTGCAATATAGCCCCCGACGCTGTTGGCCGCCTCCCCCAGGAAGCCAAACCGTGCATCCGCCGCTTCTGCGAGTGCCAGACCCAGCTCGTGCAGCTGGGAGGCGGCTGGATGGTGCTGCACCAGATTGCCCAGGAAAACCGCGGCGTTCTTTCCCGAGGTGAGGCTGGCCGCAATGCGCTGCGCGACTTCCGACACCGCGATGCCGCGCACGGCATCCGGAACCTGCGCGCCCTTCTGCTCCGCCGCGGACCTGAGCACCTGCGCCAGCATGCCGGGCATGGCCGCAGGCGCCACGACCGCCTTGTGCGCGACCCGCATGAGCAGGTTGTCGTCGAACGGATTGATGAGGCTTAACTGCGTCCCGCGCTTCGCGGCCTGCCGCAGCCGGTGCGCGATGAGCGGATGGTCCTTGGTGAGCGTGCTGCCGGCAACGAGAACCCGGTCGAGCTTGCCGATTTCGGCGACCTTCATGCCGAGCCAGGGTGCGCCCGCCAGCCTGCCGTCGGCGCCGAAGTCGGATTGCCGCAGCCGGAAATCCACGTTGTCCGAGGCAAACTCATGGGCGAGTTTGCCGAACAGGAAGAGCTCTTCAAGAGTCTGGTGCGGCGTCGCCAGCGCGCCGATGCTCGCGGCGCCGTGCTGGTCCCGGATGCGCTTCAGCTCCTTCGCCACGAAATCGAGCGCGACCTGCCACTCGACCTCCTTCCATGCGCCGCCCTGCCTGAGCATCGGCTTCGCCAGGCGCTGCTCGGAATTGAGCCCTTCGTAGGAAAAGCGGTCCTTGTCGGAGAGCCAGCACTCGTTCACCGTCTCGTTTTCCCGCGGCAGCACCCGCATCACGCAGTTCTGCTTGACCTGCACCGTGAGGTTTGAGCCGAGGCCGCAATGCGGGCTCACGGAGGGCTTGCGCGTGAGCTCCCAGGCGCGCGCGGTAAAGCGGAACGGCTTGGAGGTGAGCGCCCCGACCGGACAGAGGTCAATCACGTTGCCCGAGAGCTCGGAGTCCACGGTCCTGCCGACGAAAGTGATGATCTCGGCGTGCTCGCCGCGGTTGATCATGCCGAGCTCCATGATCCCAGCGATCTCCTGGCCGAAGCGCACGCAGCGTGTGCAATGAATGCAGCGCGTCATGTCGGTCGCGATGAGCGGCCCCAGGTTCTTGTTGGCCACCACGCGCTTGTCTTCTTCGTAGCGCGAGCCGCTTGCGCCGTAACCGACCGCCAGATCCTGCAGCTGGCACTCGCCGCCCTCGTCGCAGATCGGGCAGTCGAGCGGGTGGTTGATGAGCAAAAACTCCATGACGCCCTTCTGCGCGGCGACCGCCTGCTCCGAGTGCGTGTGCACCTTCATGCCGTTGGTGACGGGGGTCGCGCACGCCGGCAGGGGCTTCGGCGCCTTTTCCACGTGCACCAGGCACATGCGGCAATTGGCGGCGATCGAGAGCTTGCGGTGGTAGCAGAAATGGGGGACGTAGATGCCGGCCTGGTTCGCCGCATCCATGATCGTCGCGCCCTCCGCGACCTCCATCAGCTTCCCGTCAATTTCGATCTCTAGCATCTTGCGCCCGTCACTCTGCACTCCGCACTCCGCACTCATCGTTATAGGTAGTCCGGCACCAGGCACTTCTTGTGCTCGATGTGGTACACGAATTCGTCGCGGAAATGCCTGATGAAGCTCTTTACCGGCAGCGCCGCCGCGTCGCCCAGCGCGCAGATGGTACGCCCGAGAACGTTGTCGGAAACGCTGTTCAGCAGATCGAGATCCTCGGGCTTGCCCTTGCCGTGCTCGATCCGGTGCACCATGCGGTAGAGCCAGCCGGTGCCCTCGCGGCACGGCGTGCACTGGCCGCACGATTCCTCGAAATAGAAATAGGACAGCCGCTGGAGACAGCGCACCATGCAGCGGGTCTCGTCCATGATGATGACGGCACCCGAGCCGAGCATGGAGCCCGCCTTGGCGATCGAATCGTAGTCGAGGTCGGTATTCATCATGACGCCGGCCGGCAGCACCGGCATCGAGGAGCCGCCCGGGATGCAGGCCTTGAGCCTGCGCCCGTTTCTCATGCCCCCCGCCATTTCCAGGAGCTGCGCGAACGGCGTGCCGAGCCTCACCTCGAAATTGCCGGGGCGGGCGACGTCGCCCGACACCGAGAAGATCTTGGTGCCGCCGTTATTGGGGCGGCCGAGATTGAGGAAAGCCTCGCCCCCGTTCAGGATGATCCACGGCACGGCGGCGAAGGTCTCGGTATTGTTGATGGTGGTGGGCTTGCCGTAGAGCCCGTAGCTCGCCGGGAACGGCGGCTTGAAGCGCGGCAGGCCCTTCTTGCCCTCGAGCGACTCGAGCAGCCCGGTCTCCTCGCCGCAGATATAGGCACCCCAGCCGTGGTGGGCGTGCAGCTCGAAGCTGAAATCCGAGCCGAGGATGTTCGCTCCGAGATAGCCCGCAGCGCGTGCTTCCGCGAGCGCCTGCTCGAAGCGCTCGTAGATCTCCCAGATCTCGCCGTGGATGTAGTTATAGCCGACCTGGCTGCCCGTGGCATAGCCGGCGATGATCATGCCCTCGATCACGATGTGCGGGTTGTAGCGCAGGATGTCGCGGTCCTTGAAGGTCCCCGGCTCGCCCTCGTCGGAGTTGCACACCAGGTACTTCGCCCCCGGGAACTGGCGCGGCATGAAGCTCCACTTGAGCCCGGTCGGAAAGCCTGCGCCGCCGCGGCCCCGCAGAGCGGAGTTCTTGACCTCGGTGATGATTCTCTCGGGCGGGATCTTCTCGGCCAGGATCTTCTTCAGCGCCGCATAGC
>DAIDBG010000089.1 GCA_027310225.1 bacterium
AGTTGAGGCCGTTGCGGAGGTGCTCGTTCCGTCTGAGCGCATCCGCGATGCCGCGGTCCGCGAGCTCCGTCACGAACGGCAGGACCGCGTAATTCAGCGCGTAGGCCGAGGTGCGGGGCACCGCGCCCGACATGTTGGCGACGCAGTAATGAATGATGCCGTCCACCGCATAGACGGGGTCCGCATGCGTGGTCGGGCGCGAGGTCTCGAAGCACCCGCCCTGGTCAATCGAGACGTCCACGATGACCGCGCCGCGCATCATCCCGGCGAGCATCACGCGCGTGACCAGCTTCGGCGCCAGCGCGCCGGGCACCAGCGCCGCCCCCACGACCGCATCCGCGCGGTGCAGGTGCTCCTCGATCGCGGCGGGCGTTGAGACCCCCGTCTTCAGCCGCCCGCCCGCTTCGCGGGCCAGGCGCTCCAGCGGCGCGCCCGGCCGGCTCAGCACGGTGACTTCGGCGCCCATGCCCACGGCGACCTTCGCCGCATTCGATCCGACCACCCCGGCGCCCAGCACGAGCACCTGCGCCGGCGGCACGCCGCCCGCTCCCGAAATCAGCACGCCGCGCCCGCCGTGCGGCCGCTCCAGGTAGTGCGCCGCGACCTGGATCGCCATGCGCCCGGCCACCTCCGACATCGGCGCGAGCAGCGGCAAGCCGCCCTGAGGCGAGGTCACGGTCTCGTACGCGATGGCGATGGCGCCGCTTGCGACCAGGTCCCGGCCCTGCTCCGCGTCCGGGGCGAGGTGCAGGTACGTGAACAGCGCCTGGCCCGGGCGCAGCCGCGCGCGCTCCGGCGCGAGCGGCTCCTTCACCTTCACGATCAGCTCCGCCCGCGCGAACACCTCCTCGGCGCCGGCCGCGATCGTCGCGCCCGCGGCGCGGTAGTCTTCGTCGGCTGCGCCGATGCCCGCCCCGGCGTCGTGCTCCACCACCACGCCGTGGCCGCGCGCGGCGAGGGCGCGCACGCTCTCCGGCGTGAGGCCGACGCGGTACTCGTGGACCTTGGTTTCCCTGGGCACCCCGATCAGCATGGCGTCAGCCCAAAATCATTGGTACGGGATACGAGATACGGGTATCAGGATACCAAGGATGAAGGCGGAAGGATGAAGGATGACCTGGACGCTGCATCGCGCCTGGAGATGTCGACTTTACTCTTCTGACTATGCTGACGAAGATGGAAATCAGCTCGTTCGATTCGACAGCAGGCTTGTCCACCCTGTCGCCGTCCGTCAGATTTACCTCGCGTAGGAGCTCGAGCCAATAGGTCGTCTCGTCCAGTTCCTGCGGCGCGCTTTTAATCTTGCTGATGAAGTCCGCGTTCGATTTCGCGCGGCGCGCCTCCCGATAGTGTGCGCCGACGGACGTTCCGGATTTGAGCAACTGTCTTCCCAGCACGTATGAAACTGTCGACTTCGGCAGCGCACAGTAAAGGCGAATTACGGCCAGCGCAAACCGCTTCGTCCGACGTGCTAAGTCCTCCTGTTCATGGTTCTTCATGGCCGGCGCCTCCAACTCTTTTGGCGCTAACGCTGACCGAGGCAGAACGGTTGACCAGTCGTCAGCAAAAGAAGAATCAGCTCATTCTTTCGCCTTCATGCTCGCGCAAAGCGCGAGGGGTCATCCTTCATCCTTCCGCCTTAGCCTTTGATGCACACCTTCGGCCGCAGGAACGCAACGCGGCGCGCGAGCCCGGCCTGCTCGGTCGCCTCGGCCACCAGGTCCACGTCCTTGTAGGCGCCGGGCGCCTCCTCCGCCACGCCGCGCATCGAGCGGGTGCGGATGAGTATTCCTTTCGCCGCGAGCTCGTCCACGAGCTGGCGACCGCGCCACTGCCTGAGCGCCTGGTGGCGGCTCATCGCCCGGCCCGCGCCGTGGCTCGCCGAGGAGTACGCCCGCGCTTCGCTCTCGGCCGTCCCGGCGAGGATGTACGAGCCCGTGCCCATGCTGCCGCCGATGACCACCGGCTGCCCGAACGGGCGATAGCGCTCCGGCAGCGCGGGATGGCCCGGCCCGAACGCGCGCGTCGCGCCCTTGCGGTGGACGTAGAGCAGGCGCATTTTTCCGTCCACCCGATGGCGCTCCGCCTTGCAAGTGTTGTGCGAGACGTCGAACAGCGTCTCCAGCACGGCGTGCGGCATCAGGCGCGTGAAGCACTTGCGCGTGAGGTGCGTGAGGATCTGGCGATTGGCGAGCGCGCAGTTGATGCCCGCGTTCATGGCGCCGAGGTATTGCTGCCCCTCGGGCGTGTTGATCGGCGCGCAGGCGAGCTCGCGGTCGGGCAACTGGATGCCGAGGCGCGAAGCGGCCTTCGCGAGGCTCACCAGGTAATCGGTTCCGATCTGGTGGCCCAGGCCGCGCGAGCCGCAGTGGATGGAAACCACGATCTGGCCCTCGCGCAGGCCGTAGGCAGCCGCGGTCGCCTGGTCGTGGATGCGGTCCACCACCTGCACCTCCAGATAGTGGTTGCCGGAGCCCAGGGTTCCCATCTCGCCGCGTTGGCGCTTCTTGGCGAGCGCCGAGACGTTTTCCGGGACCGGGCCGGCCACCCGGCCGTTCTCCTCGACGAACGCAAGATCGGCCGCGCT
>DAIDBG010000120.1 GCA_027310225.1 bacterium
CGGCGAGTGACGCGGTGCAGCCCGACTCGCCCACGCCTTTCGCGCCCAGCGCGTTGTTCCCGCTCGGCAGCGGATGGTCCTCGATGCAGATGTCGCGCAGCATTCCCGCGCGCGGCATGCAGTAGTCCATGAAGCTGCCGGTGAGGAGCTGCCCGCTGTCGTGATCGTAGATCACCTTTTCGCAGAAGATCTGCCCGGCGCCCTGCGTCACCGCGCCGTGCACCTGTCCTTCGACCAGCGCATGGTTGACGATGTTGCCCGCGTCGTCCACCGCGTGGTAGGAAACGATCCGGCTCGTGCCGGTTTCGGGGTCCATCTCCACTTCCGCGATGTGGCAGCCGTTGGGAAAGGTCGAGCCCACGCTCGCCTCGGCCATCACGCGGACCGCCTCCTTCTTTCCGAGATCGGTGAGCCTCACCTTCTTCTTCGAGCCGCGCGTGTGGAAAACACCGTGCGCGTACACGACCTGCGAGGGCTCCACTTCGAGTTGCTCGGCCGCCAGCGTCCTGCCCTGCTCGATCAGCTTCTGCGCGGCGAGCTTGCACACGCTGCCCGCACCCACGGTGGAGCGTGAGCCGCCGGTATGGTTGCCGATCAGGCCCTTGCTCTGCACGCTCTCGCGCAGCCGCACCTTTTCCAGCGGCAGCCCGAGCGCGTCTGCCACGATCATGGCGAAGGTCGTCTCGTGGCCCTGGCCCGAGGACTGGGCAACGGTATAAACGGTAACAATACCGTCGGCGCCGCACTCGATGGCGATCTGATCTTTCGGATAGAGCCCCGCCCCGCTGTTCTCGATCACGGTGGACATGCCGATGCCGCGGAGCTTCCCTTTCTTCCCGGACTGCGCACGGCGCTTCGCGAAGCCCTTCCAGTCGGCGAGCTTGAGCGCCTTCTCCAGGATGCCCGGGAAATCGGCGTTCTCGTAGGTCGAGCCGGTCGGCGTCTTGTAGGGAAACGCTTCGCGCGGAATGAAGTTGCGGCGGCGCAGCTCCGCCGGATCCGTCTTCAGTTCGGCTGCCGCCTGGTTCACCAGCCGCTCGATCACGTAGGCAATGTCGGGCCGTCCCGCGCCGCGGTAGGCGGCGACCGGCACGGTGTTGGTGAAGGCGAGCCGGAAGCGCCCGTAGAGCGCCGGGATGCGGTAAACGCCCGTCATGCAGGTCGTGGGGTTCCGGGTGTGGCTCGCCGAGCCGGTCGCGGAAAGATACGCGCCCATGTCACCGAGCCAGTCGAGCCGCAGCGCGAGGAACTTGCCGTTTCCGTCGAGCGCGAGCTCGCCGGTCACGGTGTTCGCCCGCCCGTGGGTGTCGGTCATGAAGCCTTCCGTGCGCGTCGAGATCCAGCGCACCGGCCGGCCGAGCTCCTTGGCCGCGAGCATCTGCATGCAGTACTCCGGGTAGGCGGCGCTCCTCTGCCCGAAGCTCCCGCCCACGTCCTGCGCGTGCACCACGATCCTGTCCTCGGGCACGTCGGTCGCGAACGAGAGTTGCCTGCGCATCATGTTGATGCCCTGGATGCAGACGTAGAGGTGGTAGGCTTCCTCCTTCGGGTCGTATTGCACCGTGCAGCCGCGCAGCTCCAGCGGGTTGGGCGCGACGCGCGAGACTTCGAGCCTCAACTTCGTCACATGCGCGGCGTCCGCGAACGCGGCCTTCGCCGCTTCCTCGTTGCCCCCCTCGTAGTCGAAGGCGAGGTTGCCCGGCGCCTCATCGTGCAGCTGCGGCGCGCCGGGAGCGAGCGCTTCCTCGACCGTCACCACCGCCGGCAGGTCGCGGTACTCGACTTCCACCAGCTCGGCGGCGTCCTGCGCCGCGAGCGGCGAATCGGCGACGATCATCGCCACTGCGTCGCCGACGTGGCGCACCCTGCCCGCGGCGAGCGCGGGCCGCGCGGGCTTCCTGATGTGCTGGCCGCCGCGCCCGGGATAGCTCACGATGACGAAGAACTTGTCGTAGCCCGCGCGCAACGCGTCTTCTCCGGTATAGACGCGCTTCACGCCGGGGTGCCGCGCCGCCTTCTCGACGTTCAGCGAGACGATCTCGGCGTGGGCGCGGTCCGAGCGCACGAAGTGCGCGTGGAGCTGGCCGGGCAGCTTCCAGTCGGCGGCGTACCGCCCGGCGCCCGTGACCAGACGGAAATCCTCGACCCTCTGACTGTGATGCGTCGCGTGCGTGTCCACGATGGCGGTACCGGGAAAGTCCGTGGCTTGAAACGTCGAGCGCCCCCTGCACGCTGCCGCCGGCACGGGGCGCAAGGCGCTGATTATCGGGCATACGCCCAGCGCCATCAATCCCGCGAGTCCACATGTTGCGCCGCCCCGTTGCGGCCCGGACAATACCCCGATGCCAGGCAACCGGGAGCCCGCAAATGAAGAAAGACACCCTGCTCAGCCACGCCGGACGCGACCCCGCCAAATATCAGGGCATGGTCAACACCCCGGTGTTCCGCACCTCCACCGTGCTCCATCCGAGCCTGGAATCGTACGAGGCGCCGCGCGACGAGGACTACCGCAAGATCAGCTACGGCCGCCACGGCACGCCGACCACGCGCGCGCTGGAAGAAGCGGTCGCGCAGCTCGAAGGCGGCCACCGCGCCGTGGCGCTGCCCTCGGGGCTCGCGGCGATCGCCGCCGCCATCAGCGCCTTCGTCAAGGCCGGCGGCCACGTCCTGGTCGCCGACCCGGTATACGCGCCGACGCGCAATTTCTGCGACCGGCAACTGAAGGCGAACGGCGTGGAGGTCGAGTACTACGACCCGCTGGCCGGCGCCGGCATCGCAAAGCTGATCCGCCCGAATACGCGCGCCGTGTTCTGCGAGTCGCCGGGCTCGCTCACGTTCGAAATGCAGGACGTCCCGGCGATCGCGCAGGCCGCGCACGCGCGCGGCATCCCGGTGCTCGCCGACAACACCTGGGGCACACCCTACTTCTTTCCGGCTTTCGCGCGCGGCGTGGACGTCTCGATCCACTCCGCGACCAAGTACATCGTCGGCCACGCCGACGCCATGATGGGGCTGATCGTCACCAACGAGCGGCACTGGCGGACCGTGCGCAGGACGGTCGCCGACTACGGCTACAGCGTGAGCCCCGACGACTGCTACCTCGCGCTGCGCGGGTTCCGCACGCTCGGCGTGAGGCTCGTGCACCAGATGCGCAGTGCGCTCAAGATCGCCGCCTGGCTCAAGTCGCGCCCGGAGGTGAAGCGCGTGCTCTACCCGGCGCTCGAAGGCGACCCCGGCCACGCGATCTGGAAGCGCGATTTCACCGGCGCGGCGGCGCTGTTCTCGTTCGTGCTGGGCGGGGCGGGCGAGAAGCAGGCCGCCGCGTTCGTGAACGCCCTCGAGCTCTTCGGCATCGGCTCGAGCTGGGGCGGCTATGAAAGCCTCGTCGTCCTCGCGCGCATCGAGAAGCACGGCGCCACGCCCGTCGAGCTGCCCGCGGACGTCGCGGCCGAGGAGG
>DAIDBG010000125.1 GCA_027310225.1 bacterium
GTGCAGGGCTATTTTCTCGGCAGCTACTCGGCGCGCAAGCTGGGTCTCAGGTCCACTGCCAACGCCGGCGGCAACCACAATCTCGTGCTGCGCGATACCGGCGCCGATTTCGCGGGGCTGCTGAAGCGGATGGGGCGCGGCCTGCTGGTGACCGAGCTCCTCGGGCACGGCGTGAACGCGGTGACCGGCGACTATTCGCGCGGCGCGGCGGGCTACTGGGTGGAGGAGGGCGAGATTGCCTACCCGGTGCAGGAGATCACCATCGCGGGCAATCTCAAGGAAATCTTCCGCGGCATCGTTGCGGTGGGCAACGACGTCGTGCGCCGCGGCTCCCGTCAATGCGGCTCGATCCTCGTGGAGCGCATGACCATTGCCGGCGACTGAGTTTTCCCGGGGGCTTGAATCGTGACCCCCACCTCATCCCTCCCCCTTGAGAAGGGGGAGGGTAAGGGAGAGGGTCGGGAATTGTGATTCGACTACGGCGCGGGTCGGTGCGCCGTGCCCCGGGTTTTCCGGTATCTCCGGCGCGGGGAGACCGGCGCCGCTGTGGTGTAAAATCAACCGTTTATCGTAACGGCCGCTCCCAATGCCAATGTATTCCCTCAAGGATAGCCTCGATCAATTCGACCCGGAACTGTGGCGCGCGATCGAGGGCGAATCCCGGCGCCAGGAGGATCACCTCGAGCTGATCGCCTCCGAGAATTACGCCAGCCCGCGCGTGCTCGCCGCCCAGGGCTCGGTGCTCACCAACAAGTACGCCGAGGGTTATCCCGGCAAGCGCTACTACGGCGGCTGCGAGCACGTGGACGTTGCCGAGCAACTGGCGATCGACCGCGCGAAGAAGATCTTCAACGCGGGCTATGCCAACGTGCAGCCGCATTCCGGCGCGCAGGCGAATTCGGCGGTCTATTACGCGGCGCTCCATCCCGGCGACACCATACTCGGCATGGCGCTCGATGCCGGCGGCCACCTCACGCACGGCGCGCCGGTGAGCCTCTCCGGCCGCTACTACGACGCCGTGACTTACGGGCTCGATTCCGAGACCGGGGTGATTGACTACGCCGAGGTCGAGGAACTCGCGCACGTCAAGAAGCCCAAACTCATCGTTGCCGGAGCATCCGCGTATTCGCTGGTGATTGACTGGAAACGGTTCCGGGCCATCGCCGACAAGGTCGGGGCGCTGCTGATGGCGGACATTGCGCACTACGCGGGGCTAGTCGTGGCGGGACTGTACCCGAGCCCGGTCGGCATCGCCGATTTCGTCACCAGCACCACCCACAAGACGCTGCGCGGCCCGCGCGGCGGGCTGATCCTCGCCGGCGCGGAGCACGAGAAAGTGCTCAATTCCGCGGTGTTTCCCGGCACGCAGGGCGGGCCGTTGATGCACGTCATCGCCGCCAAGGCGGTCGCCTTCAAGGAGGCGATGACGAAGGAGTTCAGGCTCTACCAGGAGCAGGTGCTCGACAACGCGCGGGTGATGGTGAAGGTGCTGCAGGAGCGCGGCTTTCGCATCGTTTCGGGGCGCACCGAGTGCCACATGTTCCTCGTGGACCTGCGCGGCAAAGGGCTCACCGGACGCGAGGCGGAGCGGGCGCTCGGGAAAGCGAACATCACGGTCAACAAGAACTCGGTGCCCGACGACCCGCAGAAGCCGACGATCACGAGCGGGGTGCGCATCGGCTCGCCGGCGATGACGACCCGCGGCCTGCGCGAGATCGAGGCCGAGCTGCTCGCGAACCTCATCGCCGACGTGCTCGATGCGCACGAGGACGAGAAGGCGCTCAAGCGCGTCGCAGGCGAGGTGAAGAAGCTCTGCGAAAGATTTCCTGTTTACGGATCGTAAACAGGAAATCTTAACGGTACATTCAACCTGGAGGGATCGGGTCGAAAGGGTGAGTACAGGAGCCAGAAGCGCTTCATTCCTCATCCCTCATCCTTCATCCTTCATCCATCGGCATGAAATGCCCGTTCTGCAGCTCCCCCGACACCCAGGTGATTGATTCCAGGGTGAGCGACGACGGCGACAGCATCCGCCGCCGGCGCAAGTGCGCCGCCTGCAACAAGCGCTTCACTACCTACGAGACGGTCGAGCTGAGGATGCCGCAGGTGGTGAAGCAGGACGGAAGCCGCGCCGAGTTCGACCTCGACAAGCTGCGCACCGGTTTCATGCGCGCGCTGCACAAGCGGCCGGTGCCGACCCAGCGGGTGGACGAGGCGATCGCCACCATCACGCAGGACGTGCTCGCCCTCGGCGCGCGCGAGATCGAGTCGCGGCGCATCGGCGAGATGGTGATGCGGGAGCTGCACAAGCTCGATCAGGTCGCCTATATCCGCTTTGCCTCGGTCTATCGCAGCTTCGAGGGCGTGGACGACTTCCAGGACGCGATCAAGGAAGTGCAGAACCCTGCCGCCAAGGACAAGTGACGAGATGGGGTGACGAGTGCGGGCGACGAGCTTCCCGCTCGCCACCCCCTGCCGTCACCATTAATCATCACCGTGTTTACAGCCGACGATCATCGTTTCATGGCGCGCGCGCTCGAGCTCGCGCGCCGCGGGCTGTACACTGCTGCGCCCAACCCGCGCGTGGGCTGCGTGATCGTGCGCAATGGCACGGTCATCGGCGAAGGCTGGCACGAAAAGGCCGGTGCGCCGCATGCCGAGGTGTGCGCGCTGCGCGCCGCGGGCGAAAAGGCGGCGGGTGCCACCACGTATGTTTCGCTCGAGCCGTGCACGCACCACGGTCGTACGCCGCCGTGCGACGAGGCGCTGATCGCGGCGAAGGTCGCGCGCGTGGTGGCGGCGCTTCAGGACCCCAACCCGCTGGTTGCCGGCAGAGGAGTTGCCGGGCTGCGCGAAAAGGGGATCGCCGTGGATTGCGGGCTGCTCGAAAACGAAGCCCGTGAGTTGAACTTGGGGTTCGTGTCGCGCATGACGCGGGGCCGCCCGTGGGTGCGGGTGAAGCTCGCAGCGAGCCTCGACGGCAAGACTGCGCTCTTGAACGGGCGCAGCCGGTGGATCACGGGCGAGGCGGCGCGCCGCGACGGGCATCACTGGCGCGCGTGCGCGTGCGCGGTGCTGACCGGGATCGGCACGATCAAGGACGACGATCCGCAGCTCACGGTGCGCGAGGTCGCGACGCCGCGGCAGCCGCTGCGGGTCGTCGTGGACAGCCGGCTGGAGATCCCGCTTGCCGCCAGGATACTGGAAGGAGGCGGGGTGCTGGTCGCGGCTGCGCGTGACGAGCGCGCGAAGATCGCGGCGCTCGAGGCACGTGGCGCAGAGGTGATCGTGATGCCCAACCGCGCCGGCAAGGTCGAGCTCGGCGAGCTTTTCCGCGAGCTGGCGCGCCGCGAAATCAACGAGGTGCACGTGGAGGCGGGCTACAGGCTGAACGGCTCCCTGCTCCAGGAGGGCCACGTGGACGAGCTCGTGCTCTATCTCGCGCCGAACATCATCGGCGATGCCGCGCGCGGCATGTTCAGCCTGCCCGAGCTCACCGACCTCTCCGGGCGGCGCGAGTTGAAGATGCAGGACCTGCGGATGGTCGGTTCCGATATCCGCGTGATCGCGAGGTTCGTATAATGTTCTCCGGGATCGTCGCGGCGATCGGCAGGGTTTCGGCGGTGACGCCGGCGGCGGGCGGGGCGCGCGTGCGCATCGAAGCCGGCGGCCTCGACCTCCGCGAAGTCGCCGTTGGCGACAGCATCGCGGTGAACGGCGTGTGCCTCACCGTGGCGGCGCGGAAGGGTCGGACTTTCGAGGCGGACGTGTCGCGCGAGACGCTCGCCTGCACCACCGGGTTCGCTGCGGGCGGCCGCGTCAACCTGGAGCAGGCGCTGCGCCTCACGGACCGCCTCGGCGGACACTTGGTGAGTGGCCATGTGGACGGCGTGGGCACGGTAATGCGGGTCGAGCCTGCGGGAGAAAGCCGTCTGCTCGCGGTGGCCGTCCCGAAGGGGCTGGCCCGGTACATCGCGCGCAAGGGCTCGATAGCGGTGAACGGGGTGAGCCTGACGGTGAACGCCGTGGGAAAATCGAAGTTTTCGGTCAACCTGATCCCCCATACGCTTGCCGTGACCAACCTCGGCGGGCTGCGGGCGGGCGACCGGGTCAACCTGGAAGCGGACATGCTCGCGCGCTACGCCGAGCGGCTGCGCACCAGGAAGTGACGAGCAACGAGAAACGAGCAACGAGCAACGAGAAACGAGAAACGGTCAATGACTTCCAGGCCGGACACGGGCGTGAGCCCGATCACCGACATCATCGCCGACATCAAGGCCGGGCGGATGGTGGTGCTGGTGGACGAGGCGGACCGCGAGAACGAAGGCGATCTCCTGATCGCGGCGGAGTTCGTCACGCCCCAGGTCGTCAACTTCATGGCGCGCTACGGCCGGGGCCTCATCTGCCTCACGCTGACCGAGGAGAAATGCCGGAGCCTCAACCTGCCGCTGATGGTCGCCAACAACCGCTCCCCGCTCGGCACCCAGTTCACGGTCTCGATCGAGGCGGCCGAAGGCGTGACCACCGGCATTTCCGCCGCCGACCGCGCGCACACCGTGCAGGTCGCGATCCGGGCGGACGCCGGCCCGAACGACCTGGTGCAGCCCGGGCACATCTTCCCGCTGATGGCGCAGGACGGCGGCGTGCTGATGCGCGCCGGCCACACCGAGGCCGGCTGCGACCTGGCGCGGCTCGCGGGGCTTACGCCACCGGCGGCGGTGATCTGCGAGATCCTCAAGGACGACGGCGAGATGGCGCGCCTGCCGGACCTCGTCGAATTCGCGGCACAGCACAAGCTCAGGATCGGCACCATCACCGATCTCATCCATTACCGCAGCCATACCGAGTCGCTGGTGGAGCGGGTGACGGAGCGCGAAATCGAAACCGTGCACGGCCGCTTCCGGCTGCACGTTTACAGCGACCGCATCGGGCAGGCGACCCACCTCGCGCTGGTGAAGGGCAGGCCCGCAGCGGACCGGGAGGTGCTGGTCCGGGTGCACGAGCCCGTGTCGGTGATGGATCTTCTCGACGTGCGCAGCACCGCGCACTCCTGGAACTTCAACGACGCGCTCGCGGCCGTGGGCCGCGCGGATTGCGGCGTGATCGTACTGCTGCACCGCCAGGAGAGCGCGCAGGATCTGCTCGAGCGCGCCCGGCCGCACGAGGAGCGGGCGCCGGCGCCCGCGATGGCGCTCAGGAACTACGGCATCGGCGCCCAGATTCTCCGGGACCTCGGCGTCAGGAGGATGCGGCTGATGGCGCTGCCGCGCCGGATGCCCAGCATGGCGGGCTTCGGCCTCGAAGTCACCGGCTACCTGCAACCAGGAGGCCAGCAGTAAGCGGTGAGCAATAAGCGGTAAACTGCGCGCTGTTTCCCGCCCGCTGCTTACCGCTCACCGCTCAGGGGATTCTTATGG
>DAIDBG010000127.1 GCA_027310225.1 bacterium
GTGCAGGGCCGTGCGCCGGCGCTGTTTGTAGCGGGACCACTCCTCGTAGAGCCGCTGCAGCCGCATCACGGCGGCGCGCTGGGATTCGTCGGGCGCGAAGCCCCGCTTCCTGAGCGCTTCCTGATACAGCTCGAGCACCGAGACCGGCTCCCGCGAGGCTGGTGAGCCGCCTTCGGAAAACTTGAGGGCATTCTCAGGCATCCGCCATCCCCGTCCCCGGAGCCGGTCTTATCTAGAAATTAAGGCTGCGCTTGGCGACGGCCAGCGCAGCCTCCTTCATCGCTTCCGACAGCGACGGGTGGGCGTGACAGATGAGGGCGATGTCCTCGGCCGCCGCGCGGAACTCCATGGCGACGACCGCCTCGGCGATCATCTCGGACGCCATCGGCCCGATGATGTGCACGCCGAGGAGGCGGTCGGTTGCGGCGTCGGCGAGAAACTTCACGAAACCCCGGGTGTCGCCCAGGGCGCGGGCGCGCCCGTTGGCCATGAACGGGAACTGGCCGGAACGGTACTGCGCGCCGCCGGCTTTCAGCTGCTGCTCGGTCTTGCCCACCCAGGCAATCTCGGGCGCGGTGTAGATCACCCAGGGAATGGTGTCGAGGTCAACGTGACCGCTTTGCCCCGCGATCATCTGGGCCACCGCGACCCCCTCCTCCTCGGCCTTGTGCGCGAGCATCGGGCCGCGCACCACGTCGCCGATCGCCCAGACGTTGGGCAGGCTGGTGCGGCAGTGGCCGTCCACCTCGATGAAGCCGCGCTGGTCGAGCTTGAGCCCCACCGTGCCCGCCTCGAGCCCTTCGGTATTCGGCACGCGGCCGATGGAGACGATCAGGCGGTCGCACTCGAGCTTGCGCTCCCCGCCGCCCCCGGCGGAATACTCGATGCTGACGCCCCTGCCGTTTGCCGCGACCCTGGCGATGGCCGCGCCGAGCACGATGTCAAGCCCCTGCTCCTTCGTGAAGATTCTCCACGCCTCCCGGGCCACCGTCTCGTCGGCGGCCGGCAGGAACGACTCCAGCATCTCCAGTATCGTCACCTGCGCCCCGAGGCGCCGCCACACGCTGCCCATCTCGAGACCGATCACGCCCGCCCCGATGACGCCGAGGCGCTTCGGCACTTCGGGCATCGCCAGCGCGCCGGCGTTGTCCAGTATCCGCTGATTGTCGAACGGCGCCCCCGGAAGCGGCCGCGGGTTGGAGCCGGTGGCGACGACGACGTGCCCGGCAGAAAGCTCCTCCCCGTCTTTTCCGGTCACCCTGATCCGCCAGCCGCCGGCCGCGCCGCCCGCGAAGCTGCCGCGCCCGTGGAAGAAGGCCACCTTGTTCTTCCTGAAGAGGTAGAGGATGCCCTCGTTGTTCTGGCGCACCACCTTGTCCTTGCGCGCCAGCATCTGCGCCAGGTCGAGCCCGAGCCCCTTCACCTGGATGCCGTGCTCGGCGAAACCGTGCGCGGCGTGCTCGTAGTTCTCCGACGATTGCAGCAGGGCCTTCGACGGGATGCAGCCGACGTTGGTGCAGGTGCCGCCCAGCGCGGGCCCGCCGTCGGCGCTCTTCCACTCGTCAATGCAGGCGGCCCGCAGCCCGAGCTGCGCCGCGCGGATGGCTGCGATGTAGCCCCCCGGCCCGCCGCCGATCACCACTACGTCGAATGATTTCGCCATAGAGAGTGACTCGTTGCTCGTCTCTCGTTATTCGTCAACCAGCAGGAATGGGGATGGAGCCACGAGAAACGAGTCATTTCTTTAGATGTCCAGCAGAATACGCGCCGGGTCTTCCAGCGCTTCCTTGATCGCGATCAGGCTCAGCACCGCCTCACGGCCGTCTATGATGCGGTGATCGTAGGAGAGCGCGAGATAGTTCATCGGCCGGATCACGATCTGCCCGTTCTCCACCACCGGCCGCTCGCGCGTGGCGTGCACGCCGAGGATCGCGCTCTGCGGCGGGTTGATGATGGGCGTGGAGAGCATGGAGCCGAAGACCCCGCCGTTGGAAATCGAGAAGGTGCCGCCCGTCAGCTCCTCGATGCCGAGCCTGCCCTCCTGCGCGCGCTTGCCGAAGTCGGCGATTTTCTTCTCGATCTCCGCCAGCGTCATCTGATCGGCGTTGCGGATGATCGGAACCACCAGGCCGCGCGGGCTCGCCACCGCCATGCCGATGTCGTAGTAGCCGTGATAGATGATGTCGGCGCCGTCCACCGAGGCGTTGACGATCGGGAACCTCCTGAGCGCATGCACTGCGGCCTTGACGAAGAACGACATGAAGCCGAGCCGCACGCCGTGCTCCTTCTCGAATTTCTCCCGGTAGCGGTTACGCAGCTCGATCACCGGCTGCATGTTGACTTCGTTGAAGGTGGTGAGGATCGCCGCCGTGTGCTGCGACTGCACCAGCCGTTCGGCAACCCGCACGCGCAACCGCGACATCGCTACGCGCTGCTCGGGGCGCTCCCCCGGTGCGCCCAAGTCCACGGCGGGCGCCGGCGCGCGCTGCGGCGCCGGAGTCGGGGCCGCTGCCGCCGCCCGCGCCCCCCCCTCGATTGCGTGCAGGACGTCCTCCTTGGTCACGCGCCCGCCGCGACCGGTGCCGCTGATCGTCGCCGTATCCACATTTTTCTCGGCGGCCAGCTTTTGCGCGGCCGGCATGGCGGCTACGCCACCTTGGGCTCCGGCTTTCGCTGCCGGTTGCGCCGCCGCGGGTTGGGCCTTCGCTTCTGCTTTAGCCGCGGTGGCGGGCACCGCTGCCACGGCCTCGGTGTCAATCTGCGCGATCACCTCGTTGCTGACCACGGTGCCGCCGTCGCCCTTGATGATCCTGGTGAGGACACCGGATTGCGGCGCCGGGGTCTCGAGCACCACCTTGTCGGTCTCGATGTCCACCAGGTTCTCGTCGCGCTTGACGACATCGCCCGCCTTCTTGTGCCAGGTGAGGAGCGTCGCCTCCGCCACCGATTCGGAGAGCTGCGGTACCTTGACTTCGACGAGCATGGTTGCTGCGCGATCGCCCGGGCAGGACTAATGTTCCTCGCCGGCGGACAGCGGCCGCGGCTGATGCGAGCCGCCCGACAGCGTGAGCGCCTGATCCACCAGTTCCTTCTGCTGCCTGTCGTGCAGCGACTTGTAGCCGACCGCGGGCGCGGCCGACGATTCACGCCCGGCGTAGAACAGCTTCTGGTGCGGCAGCAGGTGGCGCATCAGGTAATGCTGGATATGCCGCCATGACCCCTGGTTGCGCGGCTCCTCCTGGCACCACACGATCTCGGTCGCCTTCTGGTAGCGCTCGATCTGTGCCGCGAAGTCGTCGTGCGGGAACGGATAAAGCTGGGCGATCCGCACCAGCGGCACGTCCCTGAGCCCGCGCGCCTTGCGCTCGGCCCTCAGGTCGTAGAAGACCTTGCCGCTGCAGAAGAT
>DAIDBG010000134.1 GCA_027310225.1 bacterium
ACATGTAGCCGATGCGATCGGCGATGCCGAACTTGTGGATCGCCGCGATCGTGTCGCCGCCGCCGGCAAGCGAGAAGGCCTTCGACCCGGCGATCGCCTTCGCGACGGCCTCGGTGCCGCGGGCGAAGGCGGCGCGCTCGAAGACGCCCACTGGGCCGTTCCACACGATGGTGCCGGCATTCTTCAGCTGCGCGGCGAGGGTCGCGGCGGCCTGCGGGCCGATATCGAGGATCATCTCGTCCTCCGCTATCGCGTCCGCGGACTTGGTTTTCGGGCTTTCGTCTTGCGGATTCCTTGCGACCACGACGTCAGCCGGAAGCGGGACGCGGGTGCTCGCCATGATCCGCTTCGCCTCGTCCGCCAAATCGGGTTCCGCCAGCGACTTACCGATTTTCTTCCCAGCCGCGAGCAGGAACGTATTCGCGATCCCGCCGCCGACCACGAGTTGATCGACCTTTTTCGCCAGCGCGGCGAGCACCGTCCGCTTGGTCGAGACCTTGGCGCCGCCGACGATCGCCACCAGCGGTCGCGCCGGGTTCGCGAGCGCCTTCGTCAACGCATTGAGCTCGGCAGCCATCAGCGGTCCGGCGCAGGCGACCGGCGCGAAGCGCGCCATGCCGTGGGTGGTCGCCTCGGCCCGGTGCGCGGTGCCGAACGCGTCGTTCACGTAAACGTCGCACAGCGCCGCCATCCTGCGCGCGAGCGCCTCGTCGTCCTTTTTCTCGCCCTTGTTGACGCGGCAGTTCTCCAGCAGCACGACTTCGCCCGGCTTCACCGACACTCCGTTCACCCAGTCCGTCACCAGGGGAACGCTTCTTTCGAGCAGCTGCGAGAGCCGCTTCGCGACCGGAGCGAGCGAGTCCTCGGGCTTGAGTTCTCCTTCCTTCGGCCGGCCGAGGTGCGAAGTGACCATCACCGCCGCGCCTTGCGCGAGCGCGGCGCGAATACCGGGGACGGAGGCGCGGATGCGCGTGTCGTCGGTGATCGCCCCGGAATCGCCCTGCGGGACGTTCAGGTCCGCGCGGATGAAGACGCGCTTTCCGCGCAGGTCGAGCTCCGACATGCGCCTGAAGCGCATGCGCCTATTTCGCGCTCATCAGCGCGACCGCGACGTCGAGCATGCGGTTGGAGAAGCCCCACTCGTTGTCGTACCACGCGAACGCCTTCACCAGGGTGCCTTCGGCCACTTTGGTCAGCGTGGCGTCGAAGATGGAGCTTGCCGGATCGTGACTGAAGTCCGACGACACCAGCGGCTCGTTGCTGTACGTCAATACGCCCTTGAGATCGGTCTCGGACGCCTGCTTGACGGCGCTGTTGACCTCGTCCACCGTGGTCGGACGCTTGGCGACGAACGAGAGATCGACAAGCGACACGTTGATCATCGGCACGCGGATCGAGAACCCGTCGAGCTTGCCGGCGAGATGCGGCATCACCAGGCCGATGGCCGCGGCCGCGCCGGTCTTAGTCGGGATCTGGTTGTGCGTGGCCGAGCGGGCACGGCGCAGATCCTTGTGATACACGTCGGTCAGCACCTGGTCGTTGGTGTACGAGTGGATGGTCGTCATCAAGCCGGACACCAGCCCGATGCGGTCATCGAGCGCCTTCACCAGCGGCGCGAGGCAGTTGGTGGTGCACGAGGCGTTCGAGATCACCGCGTCGGAAGCCTTGAGCGCCTTGTCGTTCACCCCGAAGACCACGGTGCGGTCCACGTCCCTTTCCCCCGGCGCCGAGATGATCACCTTCTTCGCCCCGGCCGCGAGGTGCCCGCCCGCCTTGGCCTTGCTGGTGAAAAGGCCGGTGCACTCCATCACCACGTCCACGCCGAGCTCTTTCCACGGTAGCTCGGCGGGACTCCTCACCGCGAGCACGCGCAGCCGCTCGCCCTGCACCGCGATCGCATCGGCCTGCACCTCGACCGAGCCGGGGAAGCGGCCGTGCGCGGTGTCGTACTTGAGCAGGTGCGCATTGGTCTTCGCATCGCCCAGGTCGTTGATCGCGACGAACTGCAGATCGTGTTTCTTGCCGCCCTCGTAATGGGCGCGCAGCACCATGCGCCCGATGCGCCCGAAGCCGTTGATCGCCACCTTGATGGTCATCGAATTACGCTCCTTGCCGCCGCTGCCACGTTCTCCGGCGTGAAGCCGAAGTGTTTGAACAGTTCTCCCGCCGGCGCCGACTCGCCGTAGCGGTCGATGCCGACCACCGCGCCCTCCAGTCCGACGTATTTGCGCCAGTAGTCGGTGACACCTGCCTCGACCACCACGCGCGGCAGGCCTTTAGGCAGCACGGCCTCGCGGTAGGCGGCGTCCTGGCGGTCGAACACGCTCGTCGAAGGCATGGACACCACGCGCACCGGCAGGTTCGCTTCCGCGAGCAGCTTCTGCGCCGCGAGCGCGAGCGGCACCTCCGACCCGGTCGCGATCACCACCGCGCGCGCGCCGGGGGCGTCCGAGAGCACATAGCCGCCGCGTCGCACGTTTGCCAGCGCTTCCGGCGTGCGCTTCGCGAACGCCACGTTCTGCCGCGCGAGAAGCAGCGCGGTGGGGCCGTTACGCCGCTCAAGCGCGGCCGCCCAGGCGATCGCGGTCTCGACCGTGTCGCACGGCCGCCACACTTCCATGTTCGGGATCAGCCGCAGGCTCGCCGCGTGCTCGATCGGCTGGTGCGTCGGTCCGTCCTCGCCCAGGCCGATCGAGTCGTGGGTGAAGACGTACACCACCCGCACGCCCATCAACGCCGCCAGGCGCAGCGCGTTCCTTGCGTAGTCGGAGAACACGAGGAACGTGCCGCCGTACGGAATGAAGCCGCCGTGCAGCGCCAACCCGTTCATCACCGCGCACATCCCGAACTCGCGCACGCCGTAGAACACGTAGTTGCCGCCGCCCTCGTTGCCGATCACCTTGGAGGACTTGACCAGCGTCAAATTGGAGCCGGAAAGATCGGCCGAGCCGCCGACCAGCTCCGGTAGCGCAGGCTTCAGCGCCTCGAGCACGAGCTGCGAGGCCTTGCGCGTGGCGACCGTCTCGCTTTTGGCGTCCATCTCCTTCACCAGCTGCTCGATGCGCGCATGGAAGTCCCCTGGCAGCTCGCCCGCCATGCGGCGCTTGAATTCGGCGGCGAGCGACGGATGCTCGCGCTCGTAGGCGGCGAAGAGCTTGCTCCAGCGCCGCTCGGCGCGCTTCCCCGCCTCGCGCGCGTCCCAGGCGCGGTAGACGTGCTCCGGGATCGCGAACGGCGGGTGTTTCCAGCCGAGCGCCTCGCGCGCCGCCGCGACTTCTTTCTCCCCGAGCGGCGCGCCGTGCGCCGCGCCGGTGTTCGCCTTGGTCGGCGCGCCCTTGGCGATCACGGTCTTGGCGATGATGAGCGTCGGGCGCGCGCGGTCGCGCTTCGCCTTGCGGATCGCGCGGTCCACCGTCTCGACGTCGTGGCCATCCACGTTCGGGATCACGTGCCAGCCGTAGGCCTCGAAGCGCTTCGGCGTGTTGTCGGTGAACCAGCCCTCGACGTGGCCGTCGATCGAGATGCCGTTGTCGTCGTAGAACGCGATCAGCTTGCCGAGACCGAGCGTGCCCGCGAGCGAGCAGGCCTCGTGCGAGATGCCTTCCATGAGGCAGCCGTCGCCGAGGAACACGTAGGTGTAGTGGTCGACGATGTGATGCCCGTCGCGGTTGAACGTGCCCGCGAGCACCTTCTCGGCGATCGCCATGCCGACGGCGTTGGTGATGCCCTGGCCGAGCGGACCGGTGGTGGTCTCGACGCCCGGCGCGTAGCCGTACTCCGGGTGGCCCGGGGTCTTGGAGTGCAGCTGGCGGAACTGCTTCAGCTCGTCCATCGGCAGGTCGTAGCCGGTGAGGTGCAGCAGCGAATAGACCAACATCGAACCGTGGCCGTTCGACAGCACGAAGCGGTCGCGGTTGGCCCAGCCGGGGTTGGCCGGGTTGTGCCGCAGGTGGCGGTTCCACAGCACGTCCGCGATTTCCGCCATCCCCATCGGCATCCCGGGGTGCCCGGAGTTCGCCTGCTGTACAGCGTCCATCGCCAGCGCGCGGATCGCGTTGGCCCGTTCAACTGGGCTCATCATCCGTACGGGCTCGAAATGCGTGAGTGGAAAGGCGTCCATTATCGGGCAATCGTCGCGTGTTGGCTATGAGAAACACCCCGCCGCGCATCAGGATCCGGTGCGCCTCGGCGACCAGCGAGGCGATCCAGCGCATGTTGAAGTCCTTGCCGCGCGGACCGCTCCTTCCGGCAAGGTATTCTTCCACGTAGCGCTTGACCGCCGGCTCCCGGAAGCGGCTTTCGGAACCGCGCGTCGGCCGCCTGCGCGCAGCCTCCGATCGGCTACCGACAGGATCCTACTACTCCCCGTTCTCGGTTTTGCGGGCGAGGCGGATACCGAGCTGCTTCAGCTTGCGGTAGAGGTGGGTGCGCTCGAGGCCCACGGTTTCCGCCACGCGGCTGATGTTCCCGCCCTCGCGCGCGATGTGGTACTCGAAATAGACGCGCTCGAACGCATCGCGCGCATCGCGCAGCGGCTGGTCGAAGGGCAGGCCGTGCGCCAGGGAGGGGTGCACAGTCTGCGGCAGCGCGCGGCTCACTTCCTCGAGCGTAACCTGATCCGAGGGCGCGGTCAGCGCCAGCGTACGCACCACGCTCTCGAGCTGGGTCACGTTGCCCGGCCAGTCGTAGTTGCGCAAGGCGTTCAGCGCGGCCGTCGTGAACTGGCGCGGCGGCGTCTCCTTGGCCTCGACCATCCGCGACAGCATCAGGTTGGCGAGGTCCGGCACGTCCTCCCGGTGCTCGCGCAGGCTCGGCACCCGGATGGTGGTCGCCACCAGCGCGCTGTAGAGCCGGCTGTCGAACGCGCCGTGCGCTACCGGTTCCGCGAGGTCGCGTGAAGCGCCGCAAATGAGGCGCACGTTGTAGCGCTCGAGCTTGGAAACGAGCAGCAGCAGACCCCTCTGTTCCACCTTGGACAGCTCTGTGATCTCGTGCAGGAACAGCGTCCCCTCACGCGCCTGGCTGAGGAGCTCCAGCGGCGCCTCGGCGAGCGCCGCATGGTTCTCCGGCGCAACCCACGGCGCGTTGCGTGCGTGCAGGAAGCGCGCCGCCAGCTCGACGCCGCAGCCCGGCTCGCCCGTGAGCAGCAGCGGCGTGCGCAGCGCGGCGACGCGCTCCAAGCGCTGCTTGAGCTCGACCACCAGCGGTGCGCGCCCCAGGCTCGCCAACGACAGTGCCGGCTGTGCCTGTTCGACGCCGTGCTTGAGCGCGCGGCCGACGGTGGCGAGCAGCTTCTGCAGCGCGATCGGCTTCTCGAGAAAATCGTAGGCCCCGATGCGGGTCGCCTCGACTGCGGTATCGATCGTGCCGTGCCCCGACATCATCACCACCGGCATGGTGAGCAACCCCGCGCTCGCCCACTCCCTGAGCAGCGTGACGCCATCGGTATCGGGCATCCAGATGTCGAGCAGCACCAGGTCGGGGCGCGTCTGGGCGCGGAACGCGCGTGCCTCGCTCGCGTTTTCCGCGAGCCGTACCTGATAGCCCTCGTCGCTCAGGATCTCCGACAGCAACTCGCGGATGCCGATCTCGTCGTCTACGACCAGGATTTGCTGCATAGGAAAGGAAGAACGCCGCCTCTTAGTTTACACCTACGCTTGCGCCGCGGACCGGCGCGCCACCCCGTGCGCGGCGGCGGCCGGCAGCCGCACAGTGACGCGCGCACCGCGCGGCGCAACGTTGCCGATGCCCACCGTGCCGCCGTGCTCCTCGATGATCTTCTTCACGATCGCCAGCCCCAGCCCCGTACCCCTGGGCTTGGTAGTGACGTAGGGCTCGAACACGCGCTGGATCAGGTTCTCGGGAACCCCGCAGCCGTTGTCGGTGACCGTGAGCTGGACCGCGCCGTCGGCGATACCGCTCGCTATGACGACGCGGGGCTGCGGGGAACCGGCGAGCGCGTCCTGCGCGTTCTGCAGCAGGTTGTGAATCACTTGCCGCAACTGCGCCGGATCGCCCACCACGAGTGGCAGCTCCGGCGCGAGCTCGAGCCGCACGCTGGGGCCCAGCGAGGGCTCATAGAGGGTCAGCACTTCGCGCGTGAGCGCATTGAGGTCGAGCTCGCGCAGCGACAGCTCGGGCGAGCGCGCGTACTGGCTGAAAGCGTCCACCATGCTCTTCAGGGCGGCGACCTGGTTGACGATGGTCTGCGTCGAGCGCACCAGCACCTCCGCGTCCGCTGCAGCGAGCTTGCCGGAAAGCTTCACCTCGAGCCGTTCCGCAGAGAGCTGGATCGGCGTCAGCGGATTGCGGATCTCGTGCGCGAGGCGCCGCGCGACTTCGGCCCACGCCGCCGCGCGCTGCGCCTCGGCGAGGTGCGTGATGTCGTCGAACACCACGACGCACCCGCCCTCGGCGCCTTCCGGCAGCCGCGTTCCGCGCACCAGCAGGAGCTGGGTGCCGCTCGCGCGCGGGCGCTCGAATTGCTGCTCCCATTCGGCCCTGCCGGCACGCCCGAAGGCCACCAGGATCTCGCGTCCCAGGTCAGTCAGCGCCGGCGCAAGCTCCGCCCAGCGTATCGGTTCGACGCCGACCAGCGGCGCGAAGTCCGTGCCGAGTATGCTGCCTGCGCTGCGGTTTGCCGTGCGCAGCCTGAGCGCTTCGTCGAATGCCAGCACGCCGGCGGACAGGTTGGCCAGTATACTTTCGAGGTAGGCGTTGGCCTGCGTGAGGGCCGCCTGGTGGCGTTCGGCCTGAGCGCGCGCCTCCGCGAGCTGCAGCGTCATGCTGTTGAACGACTGGGTGAGCATGCCGAGTTCGTCATGCGAGGCGACCGCTGCGCGCCGGGTAAAGTCACCCTGCGCGACCGCGCGCGTGCTTTCCACCAGCACGCCCAGCGGCTCCGACAGGCGTTCGGAGAGCACGAATGCGAGTGCGGCCGCGGATAGCAGCGCGAGCAGCAGCGTGAGCGTCAGCGTCACGCCGTACAGGCGCTTGAGCCCCCGCCGCGACAGCGTGAGTTCCTGGTACTCGCGATAGCCCGATTGCACCGCTTCGGCGTCCTGCGCGAGTTGCCTGGGTACCGGCTGCAGCAACTGCAGCACGCGCGATCCTTCGGCCAAGCTCAACACTGACACCGGCACCAGCACCCGCAGATACAGGCCCTTCTCGGGTATCGCCTCGATCGCGCTATAGCTGCGCTGCACCCTGAGCTGTTGCAGGGCGGCCATGCCCGGGGGCTCCGGAACCAGCCCCACGCGCTCATTGGCGGAGAACGCGAGCACCCGGCCGCGCTCGCCGAACAGCGTCGCTTCCTGTACCCCGAACTGCTCGCGCAGCGAGTTCAGCACGGCGAGATGCTCCGCGGGCGGGCGGGTCGAGAGGGTGAGCGCCATGGTGTCGGCCTTTCCCGCCAGGTCCTTCAGCATGCTGTCGAGCATGCCGCGGCCGATGTTCAGCCCGCTCTCGAGCGCCTTGTCCACGCGCACCTCGAACCAGGACTCGATCGAGCGCGCCAGGAACTGCACTGACATGCCGTAGATCAACGCGCCTGGCAGCACCGCCATCAGCGCGAACAACAGCACCAATCGCAGCGTGAGCTTCGAGCCGAACACCCCGGCCCGGAGCTTGCGGCGGAGCGTAAACAGTTGGTAGAGAACGAGCGCGGTGAGCATGAATGCCACCGCACCGTTCAGCACCAGCAGCAGCGGGTAGCGTTCCGCGAACGATGCGGGGTTGGCGCTCGAGGTCGCCAGCACAAACAGCGTGATCGCGCCCAGCCCCACGCACAGGATGGCGACATAGCGCACGATGGCACGCGACAGCGCAGGCCTCATCTGCGGATCCTCCGCCTCATGGCGACACCACCCATCGGTGCCAATCGGAGCTCACGCTCCACTCGCGCGATCCGACGGCGCTCACCTGGAACGGCCGCGGCAGCTGGGAGACATCGAGCCGCATGCGCACCGCCGCGGTGTAACTCGCGTCCTTCTTCAGCGTACCCGGCTCGGCGATCTCGCGCAGCCGCACGCGGCTCAGGAAGCCGAGCGCCTCGGCGAGCGTCGCGAAATTCTGGTAGAGCGTGCCCACGGCGACGCGGTACTGGCGGGTGAGGGCGTTGTAGGACAGGCGGTACTGCTGCTGCCTGTTCGCAATCTTCTCGTTGAACCAGTACCAGCGCGGGCGCACCAGTTCGAACTCCAGCAGAAAGTACAGCGGCACGCCCTTGTTGAGCG
>DAIDBG010000170.1 GCA_027310225.1 bacterium
GGTGTGGGGCGAGCAGGGCATCGGCGACCAGATGATGTTCGCGAGCATGCTGCCCGAGCTGCTGGCGCAGGCGGAGTCGTGCAGCATCGCCTGCGAAGCCAAGCTCGCGGGCCTGTTCGCGAGATCGTTTCCCGCTGTGAGCGTCGTGGCGCTCGGGAGCGAAGCCCACGCCGCGCTGCGAAACGAGCCGTTCGATTACCAGGTGCCGTTCGGCAGCCTTGCGCGCAGGTTGCGCGCGAGCTTCGGGGACTTTCCGCGGCATTCCGGATACCTGCGTGCGGACGCGGCGAAAGTGCGGAGGTGGGCGGAGCGGCTGGCCGCGCTCGGCGGCGGGAAGAAGATCGGCATTTCCTGGCGGGGCGGTTTCGTGCGCACGCGCCGGCACCTGCGCTCGATCGGGATCGAGCAATGGCTGCCCGTCCTGCAGGTGCCCGGCGCGGTGTTCGTCAGCCTGCAGTACACGGATTGCGCGGCGGAGCTCGAAGCGCTGCGCGCGCGGCAGGGCATTGACGTCCACCATTGGCAAGAAGCGATCGAGGACTACGAGGAAACAGCCGCGCTCGCCGGCGCGCTCGATCTCGTGGTGAGCGTGTGCACGGCGCTGGTCCACCTGACGGGCGCGCTCGGCCGGCCCGCGTGGGTCCTGGTGCCCGCCGTTCCCGAGTGGCGCTACCTGCGGGAAGGCGAGCGCATGCCGTGGTATCCCTCGGTCAGGCTGTTCCGCCAGGAACGGGTTGGCGAGTGGGGCGAGGCGATCGGGCGCGTCGCCGGACTGCTGCACGATTTCACTGCCGGGCGCGGGTGAAACGCCCGGAGAATTTGTCAAGGGGCGCCGCCGGGCGGAGCGGGAACCTTTTTCGGCGGCGCCGGCAGCCGCGGCTGTTCGCCGGTCTGCCTGCGAACGGGCCCCGGGCGCTCGCCGGGTGGCAGCGGCTTGACGCTGCGGCAGCGCGGCGGCTCGCTCGCGGGCACCGGGCGGTAGCCCTTGTCGCACTGTTTGACGCAGTAAGCGCCTGCCGGCTCCTCGTCGCGCAGGCAGGTTTCCCGGCGCAGCCGCTGCCGCCTGCCCGGCTCGTAAACGTCGTAGTTGGCCGACCGCTGCTGCGCCGCGGGCCTTTGCTGCGCCGCGGGCTTCTGCGCGGACGCAGGCCCGGACGCCGCAGCTGCGCAGATTCCCGCAGCCAGTAACGCGAGCGTCCCCACGCGGTGCATCATCGGGTGACCGTTGCGCGGCTACTGGATGAGCTCGCGCCAGGACACGCGCCGCGACGCGCCGCCGGCACCACCGAGGTTGACGCCGCCCGGCAGTTTTTCCCCGGTTGCGCCGGTGGCCACGTACTTGAACACCCCGCTCGGCAGCCGGACGATCACGATACCCACGGTGATCTTGCCGGTCAGCTTCGTCGCCACCTGCTGGTTGGGGGCCGAAGCCACGTAGGTGCCCGCCCGGTAGTCGAACTGGTAGATCCAACTATCGCCGCCCACGGTGCAGGCGTTGTTGTTGGGCACGTTGGCCACGACGACGACGGTGCCCAGGATCAGCTGGGGATCGAGGTTGACGCGCTCGCCCGGGGACGAGTTGCCGGGATTGAAGTCCACGAACCAGCCGTCCTTGTTGACCCAGTCCACCGCGTTGGTGCTCGTGGACCGCGTGATCCCGTCGCTGTCCAGGATCGTCTGCTCGACGAGGCCCGGCGAGGAGAAGCGAACGTCGCCGTAGTCCGTCCCCTTGTCCTTGAACGCGTAGAACGACTGCGTATAGGCCCACGGCAGGCCGAGTGTCGCGGGGTCGGCCAGATCGTCCTCGCCCAGGTAGCGCCCGGTGCCCACGAAGATCACGCGGTTGCCCTCGATCACGCCGAGCTCGGGCCGCGAAGTGATGGACTGCGGCCGGGGCGGAGACGAGCCATCCGTCAGCCGGGCGAGCCTCAGCACGGCGGGCGTGCTTGTGCTCATGTCGAAGCGCCAGACGTTGCCCAGCAGATCGCCGCCATAGACGAAGGTCGCCGTGTTGTTGATGTTGAAGTTGTTGGCGAAGCCGCTGATCTTCAGGAGCCCGCTCGGCGTCGTGGTGTTGCCCGCCCCGGTATCCACCTTGGTGAGGACCGCACCGGTGATGGCGTCCAGCACGTAGAGGTAGCCCCGGCCCGTGCCCGGCGTGACGTTGTTGATGCCGGAGGTGACGAGCACGACCCACCGGCCGTCGCTTGCGCGCTTGGTGATCACGGGGTTGCCGAAGCTGTAGCCCATGTCGGTGTCGCTGATCTCGCACAGGGTATTGTCGGAGCAGGCCTCCCACAGGCCCTTGGGATTGGCGGGATCGGTGACGTCGAGCGCGTAGAAGCCGCGCCCGCCCTTGTTCAGGCCGCCGACGAGTATCGTCTTCCAGGCGCCGGCCGTGCTGTCGAACACGTCCATCACCTGGGGCGAGCCGTCCACGTAGTACTCGTGGCGCACGTCCCAGTTGTCGCTGGCGAGCTTGGACAGCCGCGGAAAGACGATGCGCGGCACGTAGGCCCACAGCTCCTGCCCGGTGTCGCCGTTGAACGCGTGCAGCATGCCGTCGTTGGCGGCGATGTAGAGCACGCCCTGGCGCGAGGCGTTGGCGGTCTTGAAGCTCGCGTAGCTCGGCGTGACGGCGTCGTTGAAGTTGAAGCGCGGCTCCCTCACGAAGGCCGGGGTGGCGTTGACCGGGTCGCCGAGCACGTGCTCGCGGTCGCGGAAGGCCGTGCCCTCGAACTGCGTCTGGCCGCGCAGGTAATCAACCATGTTCTGGCCGTTGTTGGCCTGGCCCTGCTGGCCGGGGGTGAGCAGCGGGCACTGCGAGAGCGCCGTGCACTGGTTCTCGAAGTAGGGCCGCTCCGCGGCAATGGTGCCGCTCGGGCCCGCGGACATGTTCGTCCACGTGAACGCCTTGAGCCTGGTCGCGCTCCCGGAGTCGAAGCGCCAGATGCTGCGGGTATCGGAGTTCGACGTCACCCTGGCGTCGAGCAGCGCCTGCGCCGACCACGCGACGGCAGGCAGCACGTTGCCGCTGGTGGGGTCAATGCGCTGCGCGACGATCTCGCCGTCCCACTTCACCGTGCGGAACGTGGAGCTGTAGATGAAGTTGTCGGTCTCGGTGATGTTCGGGCTGCTGGTCGCCGAGGCCGAGGCGGCCGCCGTCTTCACCTTCAGCGCCGAGAGCGCGCCGGACAGGCCTTCGGCGAGCGTATTCGGGTCGGAGGCGCTGTAATAGGTCCCCCGGCCGTTGACCGCCGCGTGCCACAGGTCGTCGAGGGCGGTGGACGTGTTCTGGGCGGGCACCGGCCAGTTGCAGGCGCCGCTGGTCCAGGAGCAGGCGTTGTTGGTGCCCTGCTTGATATTGGCGAAATCGCCGTTCGGGTTCGACTCGTAGTCCGCCGTGTAGTTCACCAGGCCCTTCAGCCCGAGTCCCAGCGTGAAGGTGACCATGTGCTGCTGGTTGTTCGGGTCTTTGTCGATGGTCGGCACGTTGTTGGCGGCGATGTTCGCCGGCCATCCTGCGGCGCGCAGATCGGTCTTGTAGTAGTACATCGCGACGTCGGCGAGCGTGTTGCTCGCGCCCGAGAGGCCGCCGTCGTAGGCGCCCGCTGCGCGCGTCGAGTAGCCCGAATTGCTGTTGTCCTGGTTGCCGATGGCGGTCGTCCCGTCGAGCTGCACTCCGCCCGCGCCGTTCCAGTAGCCGTCGGTCGTGAGCAGCGCGAAGTTCTGCTGGCAGGAATACGAAACCGGATCGTCCGGCATGCCGCTGTTGATGCCGTTCGTCTTGCCGGCGTAATACCGGCCGACGCGGGACAGCGCCTCGCGCAGCGGCGTGCCTCCGTTGTTGACCTGGCTGTAGAGCACCGTGTAGAAGGCGCTTTTCTGGGCTGCGGCGAAAGTGGCGATCGGCAGGTAGCGCACGTCCGTCGGCGAGTTGGTTGGGCTCCTGACGGGATTGCCGGGATTGATGGTGATGAAGCCGACGCGGTAGCGGTCGTCAATTGACAGGAACGCCCGGCCGGTGGCGGTCTTCATCATCGCCATCCGGGTGCGGTAGTAGCTGTACCAGTTGGCGAAGTTCTGCAGCTCCTCCGCGTAGGTGCAGGAGGCCGCGCTCGCGCAGTCCGTGCGCACCGCATTCGGGCCCTTCGGGTACGACGCCGTCGTGGAAACGATGTCCACCCGGGTGAAGCGGCCGTAGCGCGGGTACCGATAGGTGCTGTCGTAATTCTTGCGGCAAAGCGGCGTGCCGGCTGGGTTTCCGGAGATGGGGCCCGTGGAGATGGCGTCCGCCGTCGTCTTGCAATAGCGGACCGGCGCCGGGATGATGTTGGTGGCATCGGGCGCCGCACCGGCAGCCGGTGCCAACTGGCAATTGACCAGGTTCGAGTCGCTGCAGTACTCGTTCGGGGCGATCCTGAAGTAATAGGGATTGCCGGTGTACTGCACGATGCGGTAGCGGAACGAGAGCGCGGAGGAGGTCGCGTTCCTCACCGGGTAGCCGCCATACGGGACCGTCGTGCTGGTAGAGTTGTTGTCCCAGTAGAGGAAGTAATTCCTCGGCGCTGCCTGGAGGTTGTTGATGCCGTTGCGGCGGCAGATGGCCGTGTTGCTGAGCTGCGTCGAGGTCGGCGAGGCCGTGTTGCAGTAATAGATTTCCGGGTAGGTCGTGGTCAGGTTCTTGGTCGTCGTCGGGTCGAGGTAGGCGTCCTCCATCGCCGCGGTCGGCACTGCGTTGCCGAGGCTTGCGCCGAGGGAGGAGACGCCCGGGGCGTAGGTGATGTCGGGGTTGTAGTAGATCTGGTTGAACTGCGCGCTGAAATACGGCGGTTCGCCCCAGTCAGCGGGCGTGCCGCCGGACGCGCATTGCGTTGATGCGATCGAGACGCTCGTGCTGGTGACGCTCTTGCAGTTGTTGACGACTGTCCCGCTCGAGAGCTGATGAACATTGTCCGGCATGTAGCTCCACATCATGCTGCCGGAATCGTCCAGGATGTACATCAGGTTGGGCAGCACGGCGTCCGACGGCGAGTTCGCGAGCGGCACGTCCGCCAGATCGGCGAGCTGGGCAAGCGCGGGGCCGTGCGCGGCAAGCGTGAAGCCGGAGGCGGCGATCATCGCCGGGATGATCTTGCGGTTGAAAAGAGGGTTCATGTTCGCACTCCTTGATGGGGCCGCGGTCCGTCACACCTGGACCAGGACCGATACCTGGATGATGCTTACCGTGTTGCGCGGGCCGTCCACGCGCGTGGTGATGCGGTAGTACAGCTGCGGGATGCCCTCGAACTGGGTCGCCCCCACGGCCATGCTGCCGCCCGTGCTGCCGCCGGAGGCGGGATAGCTCAGCGCGCACTGGTTATCAACGCCGGCGGCATTTTTGGCGTTGTACGGCGTGTCGGGCTCGGTGCACATCCTGTTGATCACGTAGCGCACGACGTTGCCGGCCGCATCGGCGGCGCCGCCGTCGAGGACGACCGCGTTTTCCCAGCTCGCCATGTCCCACCAGTTCGGTTCCGTGCCCGGCCGCGATGAAAAATAAGCCTGTCCGGTATCGGTGTTCTGCAAGGTCGTGCCGCCGCTCCTGGCGGCCAGCCAGTCGTAGGCAGCCTTCACCCCGCGGTCGCTGCCCTGGATGGTCGCCTGCTTGAACGCCATGTTGCCAGCGATGCCGAGCGCCGTGTCCACCGACCGGATCAGCGCGATGCCGGCAAGCGACATGGCGACCAGCACGATCAGCGCGATAAACAGGATCACGCCGCGCTCGCGCCGGACGGCAGGCGGCGCCGTGACGGGATGGCGGGTCATTCCGGTTTCCATATGAGGTTGCGCAGCGGG
>DAIDBG010000211.1 GCA_027310225.1 bacterium
AGCGCACGCCGTGCCGCGCCAGAATGGCGAGCGTCTCCCCCGACAGTGCGCCTTCGGAAGGCCAGATGCCGCCGGGCGGCGACCCGAAGCGCCGGGCGTGGCTCGCGAGCGCCCGCTCGAGCTGCATCGCGACCCGGTGGCGTCCTCCGGAATAGCAGGGCGAGAGCGGCAGCGTGACATCGGCCTGGCTCTCGCGCGCGACGGCGAAGTCAATCAGCAGGGGAGCGATGGGATGCGTGTAAAACGTGGTGCAAAGCTCGATCCGGCCCGCTTGCGCGAGCGCGCGGTAGCGCGGCAGCAGATTTTTCAGCAAATCGCCGATCAGCTCGAGCAGCCGCGTCCGGTCGGCGTGCGTGAAACCTTCCCCCTTGGCCATCAGCTCCACGAGCAGCGGCTGGCGGCGGCGCTCGGTTTCCCCGGTCCAGGCCAGGTGGTACCAGGTGACGAGATCGGCCAAGTAGGCGCCCGACAGGTAGCGGTGCTCCGCGCCCGCGCCGCCTTCTCCCTGCGCGAGACGGTGGAGATCGAACAACCGCTGGTAGTGCGGGAAGGGCACGATCATCTGCGCGTGATTGGAGCGGAAGCAGGCGTCGAGCAGAAGCCTGCGCTCCGCCTCGTCGAGCGCGTTGAGGTCCGGCACGGCGAGCAGCCGCAGCAGCGGATCGCGCAGATCGCCGCGCTCGATCTGCGCGATGTAGTCCTCGATCTGGTCGAGCAGGACCGGCACGAAATTCACGACGGCGCGCACCCGCGGGTGCCGTTCGAGGTGCGCGGCCATATCGGTGTAATCCTTGATCGCGTGCAGATAGACCCACGGCAGGGCGAACTTCCCGCTCGCGCGGTCGCGGTAGTCCGGCTGGTGCATGTGCCAGAGGAGAATGAGGTCGGCGCCGGCCTGATTCATAAGTCCGGCATACTCCTAGCGGACCCCGTAGGCCGGCTGCCCGAGCATGGCCAGGGTCACCAGCGTGATCCCGCGCTCGGTCACGAGGAAGCGTTTCCGGTCCGCTTCGGGATTGACGCCGATCACGGTGTCGTCGGGGAGGCTGCAACCGCGGTCCACCACCGCGCGCTTCAGCACGGCCCGCTCGCCGATGCGCACCTGCGGCAGCACCACCGTGTCCTCGACTAGGCTGTGGCCCTCGACCCGGACGCCCGAGAACAGCAGCGAGCGGCGCACGGTGGCGCCGCTCACGATGCAGCCGCCCGAGACCATGGAATCCACCGCCATGCCGCGGCGCCCCTCGTCGTCGAACACGAACTTGGCGGGCGGCAGCTGTTCCTGGTAGGTCCAGATCGGCCAGTCCTGATCGTAAAGATCGAGCTCGGGGACCACCTTGGTGAGCTCCATGTTGGCTTCCCAGTACGCGTCCACCGTGCCGACGTCGCGCCAGTACGGCACGCCCCCCGGCTGCACGCCGACGCAACTGTCGGCGAAGCGGTGCGCGAACACGCGGTAGCGCGGCACGATGTGCGGGATCACGTCCTTGCCGAAATCGTGGGCGGAACGCGGGTCGTCGGCATCGCGTAACACCTGCTCGATCAGGAAATCCGCGTTGAACGCGTACACCCCCATGCTGACGAGCGCGCGCCCCGGGTCGCCGGGCATGGCCCTCGGGCGCGCCGGCTTCTCCTCGAAGCCCACGACCCGCAGATTCTCGTCAATCGCCATCACGCCCAGGCCGCTCGCGTCGCGCACCGGGACTTCCACGCACCCGACCGTCATGTCCGCCCCCCGCTCGCAGTGAAATGCCAGCATCTTGCCGTAATCCATCTTGTACACGTGGTCGCCCGCCAGCACCAGGACGTGGTCCGGCGCGTGCCGGCGCAGGACGGCGAGGTTCTGGAACACGGCGTCGGCGGTGCCGCGATACCAGGACTCCTCGATCTGCTGCTGCGCGGGCAGCAGCTGGATGAATTCGTCGAAGCGGCCGTCGAGAAAGCTCCAGCCGCGCTGGATGTGGCGGATCAGGCTGTGCGCCATGTACTGCGTGACGACTCCGATACGCCGCACCCCCGAGTTGACGCAGTTCGACAGCGTGAAATCAATGATGCGGAACTTGCCGCCGAACGGCACCGCGGGCTTGGCGCGCTCGCTGGTGAGCTGCATCAGCCGGCTGCCGCGCCCGCCCGCGAGGATGAACGCGAACGCGTTCTTGGTCAGTTGATCAATGAATCTCAGTGTCTCCAGACGCGCTCGCATCGGGTCACCTTACCGTATCGGCGCCGGCCCGTCACGGGGTCGCGTTGCGGCTACAATAGGCCGTGGTTCCGGCACCGGAAAGCGTCGGCATGCGATCCACGGACGAGCCCGCGCAGCGCCTGCTCGCCGCGACGGGCCATGATCCGTTCGCCTATCTCGGCCCGCGGCGCGAAGGCGAGGGCTGGGTCGTGCGCGTGTTCCGGCCGCATGCCGATGCGGTGGTGATGCAGGGCGCGCCCGGCACCGCGGGATTCACACGCACGCACCCGGCGGGCATCTTCGAATGGCGCGGCCGGCAGCTCCCTCCGCACCCGTACCGCCTGCTCGTCACGGAGCGCGGGTGCACGCGCAGCGAGCACGACCCCTATGCGTTTGCGCCCCACGCCTCGGCGCACGATCTCTACCTCTTCAGCCAGGGCAGCAATTACCAGGCCTACCGGCTGCTGGGCGCGCGCTGCGAGACGCGAACGGGCGTTGCCGGGGTCTGCTTCCGCGTCTGGGCGCCGAACGCCGAACGCGTGTCGGTGGCGGGCGACTTCAACGAATGGGACGGCCGTGTTCATCCTCTCGCTTCCCTGGGTCCGAGCGGCGTATGGGAGCTGTTCATCCCCGGCCTCGGCCCGGGCGCGCTGTACAAGTTCGAGATCCGCGCCCGGGCCTCCGGCGCCGTCCTGCTGAAGGGCGATCCCTACGCCGCGGCCTGCGAACTGCGGCCGGGCAGCGCCTCGCGCGTGGTCGCGCCCGCCGCCCATCGCTGGGGGGACGACGCCTGGCTCGAGGCCCGCGCGCGCTGGGACTGGCTGCACGCGCCGGTCGCCATCTACGAAGTGCATCTCGGATCGTGGCGACGGCATCCCGACGGGCGCTTCCACAGCTATCGCGAAACCGCCGAACAGCTCGTCCCGTACGTGCGCGATCTCGGCTACACGCACCTCGAGCTCATGCCCGTGATCGAGCATCCGCTGGACGAGTCGTGGGGCTACCAGACGACGGGTTACTTCGCGCCGACCAGCCGCTACGGCTCGCCGGACGATCTGCGGGCGCTGGTGGACGCGTGCCACCGGGCCGGGATCGGCGTGATCCTCGACTGGGTGCCCGCGCATTTTCCGCGGGACGATTTCGCGCTGGCGCGGTTCGACGGCACCGCCCTCTACGAGCACGAAGATCCGCGGCTGGGATTCCACCCGGACTGGGGCACCCACGTCTTCAACTTCGGGCGCAACGAGGTGAAGAGCTTCCTGCTGTCGAGCGCCCACTACTGGCTGGCGGAGTTCCACGCCGACGCCCTGCGCGTGGACGCCGTCGCCTCCATGCTCTATCTCGATTACTCGCGACGGGAGGGCGAGTGGCTGCCCAACCGTTACGGCGGGCGGGAAAACCTCGAAGCGATCGAGTTCCTGCGCGAGCTGAACGTCATGGTGCACCGCGACTTTCCCGGCGCCCTGACGATCGCGGAGGAGTCCACCGCCTGGCCGATGGTGTCGCGTCCGGCCCACCTCGGCGGCCTCGGCTTCTCGATGAAGTGGAACATGGGATGGATGAACGACACCCTCGCCTATTTCCGCGAGGACCCGGTGCACCGCCGTTACCATCACGACCGCCTCACCTTCGGCCAGCTCTACGCCTATACCGAGAACTTCCTGCTGCCGCTGTCGCACGACGAGGTGGTCCACGGCAAAGCGTCGCTCCTCGACAAGATGCCGGGGGACGCGTGGCGGAAATTCGCCAACGTGCGCCTGCTGCTCACCTACCAGACGACGGCGCCCGGCAAGAAGCTGGGCTTCATGGGCAACGAATTCGCACAGGGCGGCGAGTGGCGCAGCGGCGGGGAGCTCGATTGGCGGCTGCTCGAGCGTCCCGAGCACCGCGGCGTGCAGCGCCTGACGCGCGATCTCAACCGCCTCTACCGCGAGCGGGCGGCGCTGCACGAGCTGGATTTCGAGCAGGCGGGCTTTCGCTGGATTGACTGCCATGACGCGGACCAGTCGGTGGTGAGCTTCGTGCGCTTCGCGCGTGACGGCTCGTTCTGCGTCGTCGTCCTGAATTTCACCCCGGTCCCCCGGCACGGTTACCGCCTCGGGATGCCGCGCGCCGGGACCTACCGCGAGCTCTTCAACAGCGACTCGCGCCATTACGGCGGTACCGACACCGGCAACGTCACGGTCGAGGCGCGGCCCGAGTCCTGGATGGGGCTGCCCGCAGCGGCCGCGCTCACCCTGCCACCGCTGGGCGGCCTGATCCTCGCCCCGACCTAATTGCGTGTCCCGCTGCCGATCCGGCGCTCGACCTCGGCTTCCGCCTGCAGCCAGTCGTCGAATTCGCAGCCCGGCGCGAACCCCCTGCGCTCGGCGATGTAATACGCCGCCTCGGCGACCCACCGGTGGCGCTCTTCCGGCGAAACCGCCGCGGGGGCGGGATCCTTCACCCCGGGGCGGCGCGGCTTGATTTTCTTCGCTGTTTCCCCGGCGATTTCCGGTGGCTTGACCCCTGCCGGCCCCCGGCCGGCGGCCGTCATCGTGTTGTGTCGAGTCATCGCGCACCTCCTTCTGCTCTCGAAAGTTGACGAACCCTTTTTCCCTTTTTGTGCTAATGGTGGCACCGCTCCCGTTGCACGGAGTTGATATGGATCAACCCCGGGGCTTCCACCCCGCGTCGCGCCCGGTGACGGACAACGCTTTGATCTGAATCAATATCGGCGGGCCGCGCTGCCCCTATGCTGTTTTCCGGTGGAAATAGCCGGCGCCGCCCCGGCAAGGAGCAGGCAAGTGCTATCGGAAGTCATCAGCAAGCCCCGGTCCGGCCGGCGGCCCGCGCCGAACCTGGCCGATTACGAGCGGACGCGGGCGGAGTTCTCGTGGGAGCGGGTGGCGCAGACCCTGTCCGGGTTGCCCGGCGGCCGCGGCACCAACATCGCGTACGAGGCGGTTGACCGTCACGCCGCCGGGGCGCGCGCCGGGCACCTCGCGCTGCGCTGGCTCGGCCGGAACGGCGCGCGGCGGGACTTCACCTACCGCGAGCTCGCCGAGCTCACGAACCGCTTCGCGAGCGTGCTGCGGCAGCTCGGCATCGGCAGCGGGAGCCGTGTGTTCGTGCTCGCCGGGCGCATACCCGAGCTCTACGTTTCCGTGCTCGGCGCCCTGAAGAACCGCTGCGTGGCCTGCCCGCTGTTCTCCGCCTTCGGCCCCGAGCCGATCCATACGCGCTTGAGCCTCGGCGGCGGCGCGGTGCTGGTCACGACCGAGAGCCTCTACCGCAGGAAAATCGCCGGCCTGAGGGAACGGCTGCCGCAGCTGCGCTACGTGCTCGTGGTGAGCGAAGGCGGAGAAATCCCGCTGACGCCCGGCGTGCTGGACTTCGGGCGCCTGATGGCATCGGCCAGCCCCTGGTTCCGCATCCCGCCGACCGATCCCGAGGACGCGGCGCTGCTGCACTTCACGAGCGGCACCACGGGCCGGCCGAAAGGCGCGATCCACGTGCACGGCGCGGTGCTGGCGCACTACGTCACCGGCCAGCTCGCGCTCGACCTGCACCCGGAGGATGTCTTCTGGTGCACGGCGGACCCCGGCTGGGTGACCGGCACTTCCTACGGCATCATCTCCCCGCTCACCAACGGCGTCACCAGCATCGTGGACGAGGGCGATTTCGACACCGAGCGCTGGTACGCAATCCTCGGGCGCGAGCGCGTGAGCGTGTGGTACACCGCGCCCACCGCGGTGCGCATGATGATGAAGGCCGGGGCCGAGGCTGCGCGCCGCCATGAATTCCCGGACCTGCGCTTCATCGCGAGCGTGGGCGAGCCGCTGAATCCGCAGGCGGTGCTGTGGGGAACGCAGGCTTTCGGGCTGCCGATCCACGACAACTGGTGGCAGACCGAGACCGGCGGGATCATGATCGCGAACTTCGCGGCGATGGACATCAGGCCGGGTTCGATGGGCCGCCCTCTGCCCGGGATCGAGGCGGCCATCGTGCGGCGCAGCGGCGCAGGACGGATCGAAGTGGTGGCGGAGCCCGGCGTCGAGGGCGAGCTCGCGTTGAAGCCCGGCTGGCCCTCGATGTTCCGCGGCTATCTCAACGACGAGGAACGCTACCGCAAGTGCTTCGCCGGCGGCTGGTACCTCACCGGCGACCTCGCGAAGCGCGACGGCGACGGCTACTTCTGGTTCGTCGGGCGCGCCGACGATGTGATCAAGTCCTCCGGCCACCTGATCGGCCCGTTCGAGGTCGAGAGCGCGCTCATGGAGCACCCGGCGGTCGCTGAAGCGGGCGTGATCGGCAAGCCCGACCCGGTGCAATTCGAGACGGTGAAGGCGTTCGTCTCGCTCAAGCGCGGCTTTGATCCGGGCGAAGCGCTGCGGCGCGAGCTGCTCGGCTTCGCGCGCAAGCGCCTCGGCGCGGCGGTCGCGCCCAAGGAGATCGACTTCCTGCCGAGCCTGCCGCGCACGCGCAGCGGCAAGATCATGCGGCGGCTGCTGAAGGTGCGCGAGCTGGGGCTGCCGGAGGGCGATACCTCCACGCTGGAAGCCAGTCCGTGACGCTCGACCGCGCGCTGGCGCTCGATCTGCTGAAGCAGATGCTGCGCATCCGGCGCTTCGAGGAGAAGTGCGCCGAGCTCTACGGCGCAGGCAGGATCCGCGGCTTCCTCCACCTCTACATCGGCGAGGAAGCGGTCGCGGCCGGCGCGATGCGGGCGTTCGGGCCGGAAGACGCGATCCTCGCGACCTACCGCGAGCACGGCCACGCGCTCGCCCGCGGCATCCCCGCCAGCGCGGTGATGGCCGAGATGTACGGCAAGGCCGAGGGCTGCTCGCGCGGGCGCGGCGGCTCGATGCACCTGTTCGACGCAAGCACGCGCTTCTACGGCGGCAACGCGATCGTCGGCGGCGGGCTGCCGCTCGCCGCCGGGTTCGCGCTCGCCGACAAGATGATGCGCCGCCCGCGCGTGACCGCCTGCTTCTTCGGCGAAGGCGCGGTGGCGGAAGGCGAGTTCCACGAGTCGCTCAACCTCGCTTCGCTGTGGAAAGTGCCGGCCCTCTTCCTGTGCGAGAACAACCTCTACGCCATGGGCACCGCGCTCGAGCGCTCGGAGGCCGACACCGATCTCTGCGAGAAGGCGCGCAGCTACCGCATGGAGGCGCGCTCGGTGGACGGCATGGATGTCGTGGCGGTGATGGAGGCGACGCAGAGCGCGGCGGCCGAGGTCCGCGCCGGCGGCGGACCGCAGTTCATCGAGTTCCGCACCTACCGCTTCCGCGCGCACTCGATGTTCGACCCCGAGCTCTACCGCACCAAGGCTGAGGTCGAGCGCTGGAAGCAGCACTGCCCGATCCTCACCTTCACCGCGCGCCTGCGCTCTCGGGGGCTGCTCGACGACGCCGGGCTCGCGAAGATCGAGGACGAAGTCGCCGCGGAAATCGCCGAAGCCGTGGCGTACGCCGAGGCCGGGACCTGGGAGCCGGTCGAGAACCTCGCGCGCGACGTGTACACCGCGAGGGCCGCATGAAGGGGCCGCCCACGACGGTCCGCACGACCTACCGCGAGGCGCTGCGCGAGGCCCTGCGCGAGGCGCTCAAGCGCGATGAGCGCGTGTTCCTGATGGGCGAGGACGTGGCCCGCTACGGCGGCAGCTACGCGGTAAGCAAGGGCCTCGCAGCGGAGTTCGGCGAGGAGCGCATCCGCGACACGCCGCTGTCGGAAGCGGCGTTCGTCGGGGCGGGCATCGGCGCGGCACTGAACGGCATGCTGCCGATCGTGGAAGTGATGACCTGCAACTTCAGCCTGCTCGCGCTCGACCAGATCGTCAACAACGCCGCCACCCTCCGCCACATGTCGGGCGGGCAGTTCAGCGTCCCGCTGGTGATCCGCATGGCGACCGGGGCGGGCCGGCAGCTCGCGGCGCAGCACTCGCACAGCTTCGAGGGCTGGTACGCGCACGTGCCCGGCATCCGCATCGTCACGCCCGCGACGCTGGAAGACGCGCGCGGCATGCTGTGGACCGCGCTGATGGACCCGGACCCGGTCGTGATGTTCGAGAACGCCCTGCTCTACAACCTCGAGGGCGAGCTTGCAGCCGACGCGGGCGCGGTGGACATCGACCGCGCGGCGGTCCGCCGCTCGGGCGACGCGGTGACGCTCGTCACTTACGGCGGATCGCTCGGCAAGACGCTGCAGGCGGCGGAGCGGCTCGCCGCGGATGGGATCGGCGCCGAGGTCATCGACCTGCGCACGCTGCGCCCGCTCGACATGCCCGCGATCCTCGCCTCGCTCGCGAAGACGCGCCGCGCCGTGATCGTGGACGAGGGCTGGAAGAGCGGCGGCATCGCTGCGGAAATCATGGCGCGGATCATGGAGCAGGCGTTCTACGAGCTCGACGCGCCGATCGCGCGCGTATGCAGCGCGGAGGTCCCGATCCCTTACCCCAAGCACCTCGAAGACGCGGCGATCCCGCAGGTGGCCGGCATCGTGGAGGCCGCGCGACGCGTGGTAAGCGGTCATGCATGAGTTCCGCATGCCCGCGCTGGGGGCCGATATGGACGCCGGCACGCTCGTCGAGTGGATGGTGAAGCCGGGCGACGCCGTGAAGCGCGGCCAGGTGGTCGCCGTCGTGGAAACGCAGAAGGGCGCGGTCGAAGTCGAGATCTGGGAGAGCGGGACGGTGGACCGCATCCTCGTCGAGCCGCACACGAAGGTGCCTGTCGGCACGGTGCTTGCCACCGTGCGCACGGCGGGCGAGCCGGCGGCGCCGGTCGCGCCGCAGCCGGCGCCGGCGGCGGCCCCCATCGCCGCGCCAGCGCCCGACGCGCTCGCTTCGCGTCCCAGGGTCGCCCCCGCGGCGCGCAAGCGCGCCGAGGAGCTTGGCATTGATATCAATACGGTACGGCCCGCCCGGGCAGGCGATGTGGTCACGCGCGCGGACGTGGAGCGCGCCGCCGCCGCGCCTCCTGCAGCACCCGCCGCAGCGGAAGAAGACTGGCGCGTGCCCATGCGACGGGCGATCGCGGCGGCCATGTCGCGCTCCAAGCGCGAGATCCCGCACTACTACCTCGCGACCGACATTGACGCCGCCGCCGTCCTCGATTGGCTCGCCGCGGAGAATCTCAAGCGACCGGTGGCCGAACGTCTCCTTCCCGTGGTGCCCTTCATGAAGGCGGTCGCGCTCGCGTTGAAGGAAGTGCCCGAGCTGAACGGCTTCTGGATCGACGGGGCTTTCAGGCCCGCCCCGGCGGTGCACCTGGGAATGGCGATCGCGATGCGCAGCGGCGGGCTCGTCGCGCCGGCCATTCACGACGCGGACGGGAAGAGCCTCGGCCAGTTGATGGCCGACCTGCGCGACCTGATCACCCGGGTGCGCAGCGGCCGGCTGCGCAGCTCCGAGATGACCGACCCCACCGTAACCCTCACCAGCCTCGGGGAGCAGGGCGTGGAGGAAGTCTTCGGGGTGATCTACCCCCCGCAGGTCGCGCTCGTCGGTCTGGGCAAGGTGACGGAGCGCCCGTGGGCCGCAGGCGGGACCGTGACCGTGCGCAAAGTGCTCACCGCGACGCTCTCCGCCGATCACCGCGCGAGCGACGGGCACCGCGGGGCGCTCTTCCTCGCCGCCCTCGCGCGGTTGCTGCAGAATCCCGAAAAGCTCAATTGAAGCCGCCGATGAACGCCGATGAACGCCGATAGAATCGAACAGGACAATTTGACACAAAGAGCACAGAGGACCTTATCGGCGTGTATCGGCGTTCATCGGCGGCTGGATGTTCTTCTTCAGGGCGTGCGCAATGGCTGAGATGACACGAGAACAGATCAAGGCCGTCGTCTTCGACGTGCTCGGCGCCATCGCGCCCGAGCTCGACGCGGCCGCGATCGCCCCCGACAAGCCGCTGCGCGAGCAGGTGGACATTGACTCCTTCGACTTCCTCAACGTCGTCATCCGGCTGCACGAGCGCCTCGGCGTGGACATCCCGGAGAAGGACTACGGCGAGCTGCTGACGCTCGACGGCGCCATCGAGTACCTTTCAGGCCGTCTCGCGGAGCGCGCGGGCCGACCTCGCCTGTAACAGCGTGAATCGTGATTCGACTTCCGCACTGCGGAGGTCATCCTTCATCCTTCATCCTTCGGGCGGCCCTCAGGCCGCCGCTTTGGCCGCCTGTGCCCGCGCGAGGAGCCCGCTGCGCTCCAGGTCGGCGCGCATTTCCTGGCGCTCCGTGTCGGTGATTTGCAGCAGCCCGGGGCGCACCGGCCCGCCGGCCATGCCGAGCATCTCGGACCAGGCCTTGATGTAGGCGATCGGGACGACCTTGCGGTTGACCCACACCGAGCGCATCCACTTGAACATGAGGTCGCGCACCGGCTGCAGCGGGCTTGCGATCTTCTCCGCTTCCTCGAACCGGCCCTGCAGCCCGAGCTCCGTGTAGTCGCGCATGGGAAGCCATCCGGGCGTCTGCATGAGGTAGGGCGCGGGCGACGACTGGAACACCTTCTGGCCGTAGTCGCGCATCATCCTGAGCCACTGCCCCTCCGTCGGCTCGCTCATGACGATCCGGTCTCCGACGAGCTTCTGGACCCTGGCGTAGTGGTCGAGAGGACGCGGGATCTTGATGCCGCACACGTTCGGGAGATCGGCGATGCGGGCGGTGAGCTCCGGCGACAGGCCCCAGCCCGCGTACTCCGCGTCGAACATCCAGAGGCCGATGTCCACCCGGTCGGCAATGAACCTGAACCATTCGTACATGGTCTGCTCGGATGCCGGCGGGTAGTACTGGTTCATGAGGATGACGAAATCGGCGCCGGCGTCCTGCGCGTGGCGGGTGAGCTCCACCGTCTCGTGCGCCGAGTGGTGCGCAGTATGGGCGATGACCTTGCAGCCTCCCCGCTTCGCCTCGTCCACCACGATCTCGACGACGCGTTTGCGCTCTTCCTTGGTGAGCGACCAAAATTCGCCCATCACGCCGGTGCAGAACACGCCCTCGATCTTCAAGTCGCGCGTCAGGCGGCGCATGTTCCGGCGCAGCCCGGCCTCGTCCACCTGCAGGTCGGGCGTGAACGGCGTGGTGATCGCCGCCCACACGCCGCGGAACTGGGCCCGCGCCGCTTCCTTCGCTTCGGATTTCCGGTAGTTCATCGCTGCTCTCCTATATATTGCTCTACGTTTCGATTCCAGTTCGGGCCGTGGCCGCGGGTCATTGCGGCTGGAGGCCGATTTTCTTCGCGATGCTCTGATAGCGCGCAACGTCCTTCTGCAGGAACGCGCCGAATTCCTCCGGCGAGCTGCCGACCGGAATGAGCGCCTGCTTCGTGAGCTCGCTGCGCACCTCGGGCAGGGCGATCGCTTTCGCGGCCTCGGCGTACACGCGGCGCACGATTTCCGCGGGGACGCCCGCGGGGAACCACAGGCCGTGGTAGCACGTCAGTTCGAACCCGGTCAGTCCCGCTTCGTTGAACGTCGGCACGTCGGGCAACAGCGGAATGCGGCGCGGACCGGCGAGGCCGAGCGCGCGTATGCGCCCCGACTGGATGTAGGGGTAGGAGAACGTGGGGCTTGCGAACATGGCCTCGACGTACCCGCTCAACACATCCGTAAACGCCACCGAGGTGCCCTTGTACGCCACGTGCGTGAGCTTGATCCCCGCTTCGGCGGCGAACAGCGCGGCGGTCACGTGCGGCGGGCTGCCGACGCCGGCCGAAGCATAGTTGAGCTTGCCGGGCATGGACCTGGCGAGCGCGATGAACTGCTTCACCGAGCGTGCCGGAAGCGACGGGTTAACCACCAGGATGTTGCCGTAGGTCACGTTGATCTGGGTGACCGGCACGAAGTCGGCCAGGGAATCGTACGGCAGCTTCTTGAACAGCGACGGGTTCGCCGAATACGAGCAGTTGGTGGCGAGGAGCGTGTAGCCATCGCGCGGCGCCCTGGCGACGATTTCGGTGCCGATCGTCCCGCTCGCGCCGGGACGGTTTTCGATCAGGAACTGCTGGCCCATCACCGCCGCGAGCCGCTGCCCGACTGCTCGCGCCGGAACCTCGATCGGGCTGCCCGGCGTGAACGGCACGACGATGCGAACCGGTTTGGCGGGATAGCGGGCCGGCTGCGCGCCCGCCGCGGAACCCAGCGCCATTGCGGCAAGCGCGAGGCCTGCCTGAAAAAGGCAGCGACCAGCAACCCGCGGCTGCGACATTCTCAGGTTCAGCGACAAGACCTTCATAGCGATGGCTCGCGGGTAATACCTGTGTGGCAATTATAGATGACTCGCGGGCAACCGGCGCTGAGAGCGGGACCGGCCAGGCGACCGGTCCGGAGCATCCTGTGTTTGCGAATAATCGGGGCTAGAATGCCGGCAGAACCCTTCGGGGACATGCCGCACCCGCACGCGGGGAACGCGTGGATCACTGATTCCGCAAAGGAGCGCCTATGGACAAGCAATTGATGGAGGCCGGTCTTGCTGTACGTCGCGCGGTGCTGGGTGCCGAGTACGTCAACCAGGCGATGAAGAGCGCCGACAGCTTCAACAAGCCTTTTCAGGAGCTGGTGAGCGAGTACTGCTGGGGCGTGTGCTGGACCGACGGCACGCTCACGCGGCGCGAGCGCAGCATTCTCAACCTGGGCATGATCGCGGCGCTCGGGAAGATGCACGAGTTCGAGCTGCATTTTCGCGCGGCGCTGGGCAACGGGCTCACGGAAGACGAGCTGCGCTCGGTGCTGACCCAGATCGCGGTGTATTGCGGCATTCCGGTCGGCGTGGACTGCTTTCGCAGCGCGCGGCGGGTGCTGGCCGATATCAAGGGGAAGCAGAACGGGAATTTGACTTAAATCAACCGCAGTCTGCCGTCCCGGGTTTATCGTAGTCTTGTCCGCCGCAGAAGCCTCTCGCGGCGGGGAACCCCGATGACGACGCCCCAGAGTTTCATCGCCTACACGCCCTACGGCGTCGGCCTGATGTGTGCGCTCGTCTATTTCGAGCGGGATGCCGACGTCTATGGCTGGTGGATCGGGGCGCGCAATTCCGACCATCACTCGGCGTATTTCAAGCTCGAGAATTTCTTCACCACCCAACCGACCCGCTTCTACGCGAGCGAGGGCATGGACCTGTACGGGGGATGGAGATACCTCTATTCCGCGCGCAAGCCGGCGCTGGACAAGCCGGTGCCTGTCGAGGACAGCGTGGCGCACGAGCTCGACCGCGTGCAGGACATGTTTGTCGCCGAATGGCTGTTCTTCGGGGACGACCCCCGCAGCGAATCCGAGCGCAGGGCCTACGACGAGTACCGCCTGCCGATTACCGGCATCAACATCCGTGCCAGCCGGCTCAACAAGCTCGACAAGCACGAGGCGGTGTGGATCTACCGCTCGCACGACCTTGACGCCAACGTGCTCGAATACCTGCAACGGTTCTGGCCACTCGATTACCGGCCAGCGTGACCCTGCCCCGCAGCGCCGGTGCACGTATCCGGCGGCCCGGCCGCCGTTCTCAGGTGATGAGCACGAGCGGACAGCCGAGCGCCGCCAGCAGCGCCCGGAGCGTCTCGCGGTCTGCGGGAACGGCCGCGCCGCACCACAGCAAGGCCGCCGCACCCTCCGCCTTCGCCGCCTGAACCACATCCGCGGCGCCGCGGCTTCTGAGCCGGAGAAAACGCGCCATCGCGCCGCGCTCGACCAGCCACGATCTCACCTCGTCGCGCAATCGCTCGAATTCCCCGGCGCCGTCCGCGGCGACCAGCAGCACCAGCCGCGTGCCGGCGGTCGCGGCCAGCGCGTGCGCCGCGGAGAGCGCCCGCCACGCGCGCTCGGAGCCGTCGAACAACACGGCGATGGGCCGCAGGTGCAGGCTGCGGAACCGCTCGCCGCGCGCGCGGCGGTGTACGCCAGGGGGGGCGGACGGGCACGCGCCGCGGGCAGCCGAACCGTAAAGCGCCGTGCCGAAGACGACGAAACCGGGCCCGATCGCGTATTCGAGCACCGCGGCGGGCGCCCGGCCCCGCACCACCTCGAACGACCAGCGCAGGTTGAGCGCGCTGGCGGCGCTCTCCAGCCATTTCCGGCTGGACTCGGCCTGCAGCCTGAGCGCGCGCTCGAGGTCCGCTGGCCCGATCGGCCTCGTCACCACGGAGGCGAGCCCCAGCTCGCGCGTAAACGGCAGCTCCGCCATGCGCACGAGATCGAGGTCCTCGACGAAGAGGCCGGCGAGTTCGATGCCGAGCGCCGCAGCGAGCCCGATCGCGGTCTCCAGCGCGGCTTCACCGGGCGGAGCGGCGTCGAACGCGACCACGATGCGCATGGCTGCGTCCGCGGCATCCCGCTCGCTCATGACCCGGCCCTGTCGCGGCCGCGGCCGCGGCGGCGCGGCGGCGCTCCCGCGGCCTGTTGCTGCTGCCGCAGCGCGGACAGATCGCGCAGCCGCCTCGCCACGCGTCCGTTCACCGTGGCGGGCGGAAAGCCGCCGGCGGCATCGGGTTCGCCGGCCGGCATGCCGGTGAGCAGCTCGATCGCCTGGTCCACGTGCGACACCGGGTAAACGTGAAAGCGCCCCTCCGCCACCGCCGCGACGACATCGGAGCGCAGCATCAGGTCCTGCGCGTTGGCCGCGGGTATCAGCACGCCCTGCCCGCCGCTCAGCCCGCGCGCGCTGCAGATGTCGAAGAAGCCCTCGATCTTCTCGTTCACCGCGCCGATCGCCTGCACTTCTCCGAGCTGGTTGACCGAGCCCGTGACCGCCAGCGCCTGCCCGATGGGCGCCTCGGCGAGCGAGGACAGCAGGGCGCACAGCTCGGCCAGCGAAGCGCTGTCGCCCTCCACCAGGCCGTACGTCTGCTCGAACACCAGGCTTGCGGAGAGCGCATGCGGGCGCTTCGTGGAAAACCGCGCCGCGAGGAAGGCCGACAGGATCAGCACCCCCTTCGAATGAATGGCGCCGCCGAGTTCGACCTCGCGCTGCACGTCAATCACCCGCCCCTCGCCCAGCCGCGTGGTGGCGGTGATGCGGGTGGGCTCGGCGAACAGGTGCTCGCCGAGCTGCAGCACGGACAGCCCGTTGATCTGGCCGACGCGGGCGCCGGCGGTATCAATCAGCACCGTACCGCGCAGGATGGCCTCGTGCATGCGCTCGCGCAGCCGGTCGGCGCGCCTGCGCTGGGCGCCGATGGCGCGCTCGACGTCCGCCGCCGCCACGCGGTCGCGGCCGGCCTCGCGCGCCCAGTGGTCGGCCTCGCACAGCAGGTCCGAGACCGCCTGGATGTCGGCGGAGAGCTTGCGCGCATCGCCGGCGAGCCGGGAGCTGTGCTCGATGACCCGCGCCACGGCATGGCAGTCGAACGCCGCGAGCTTCCGCTCGCGCGCGATGGTGGCGACGAGCTGCGCGAGCAGACTGTCGTTTTCGGGCGTGCGGTCGAAGCGCTCCTCGAAATCGGCCACGACCTTGAACAGCTCGCGGAAGTCCGGGTCATAGGCATGGAGCAGGTAATAAATCAGGCGGTCGCCGAACAGGACCACCTTCACGTCGAGCGGTATCGGCTCGGGCGCGAGCGACACCGTGCTGACCAGGCTGTACATCTCCGCCAGCGACTCGATCCGGATCTGACGCGTCGAGAGCGCGCGCTTGAGCGCTTCCCACGCGAACGGCTGGGTCAGCAGCTTGTAGGCGTCAATCAGGAGATGGCCGCCGTTGGCGCGGTGCAGCGCCCCCGGCTTCACCAGCGTGAAGTCGGTGACCAGCGCGCCGAACTGGGAGACGTGGTCCACCCGCCCGATCAGGTTCTGGCAGGTCGGGTGGTCTTCGGACACGATCGGCGTGCCGTTGCCCGCATCGTGGTCCACCATCAGGTTCACGTGGTAGCGGCGGAACGGCGGCGCTTCGGCGGACAGCGCCGCCGGGCCGCCGCCCTGTCCCTCGCGCCCGCGCATGAAGTCTTCCGCGTTCTCGATGACGTCCTGCTGCACGGCGTCGAGATAGGAGAGCACCTTCGGCAGGCCCCGGTAGCGCTCGTTGAGCTCCGCGACGTGGTGCCCGACCGCAAACAGCGTCATCTCGCGGTTCAGCTGCTTGACGCGTTCGCGCTGCTCCTTGCGCCACCGCACCACGCCGCGCAGGATGTTCTCGAGCTTCGACTGGAGCGCGACGATCCTCTCCTCGATGCGCTTCTTCTCCTGTTCCGGCAGCGCCGCGAAGTCCTCCGAGGAGATCACCTCGCGGTCCTTGAGCGGCGCGAAGGTGAAGCCCGCGGGCGTCCTGAGCAACCCGATCCGCTCCCGTGCCGCCTCTTCGCCGAGCTCCGTGAACGCCTTCTCGTGACGCTCGATGAACTCCGCCTCGATCTGGCCGGCGCGGGTGCGGTACTCGTCGCTCTCGAACACGGCCGGGATCGCCGTACGCAGCTCCTCGACCAGCTGCAGCATGTCGTTGCGAAGCGCTGCCCCGCGGCCCGCGGGAAGCTCGATCGCCGCCGGCCTGGACGGCTCGGAGAAATTGTTGACGTACACCCAGTCGCTGCACGGCGCCCGGCGCTCGGCCTTGCGCACGATCCGGTCCTTCACGAGCGTGCGCTTGCCGGTGCCGGCGGGCCCCATCACGAACAGGTTGAAGCCCGCGCGCTCGATGCCGATGCCGAACTCGATCGAGTCGGTCGCCCGCGGCTGGCCGAACAGCTGCGCGGCGGCGCTGAGCTCGGCGGTGTTCTCGAAGCCGAGCCGCGCGGGATCGCAGCGGCGGTAGAGCGCTTCGGGCTTGAGCCCGGTCACACTGGCCATGCCATGCCTCCTGGAAATCCGCGCGGCGCCGCATCGTCCTGCGGCCCGCCGGAGGGAAAGCGAATCACCTGCACAGCGCCGGCATCTCCCCCGCCTGGCGGTCAACCGCGTCGGCGAGCCTGCGCAGCGCCGGGGAGAGCTCCACGCGGTACGGACGTTTCGCCGCCTCCAGCCCCCGGCAGCGCGCGGGCAGCCGGGCGAGCTGCGCGGCGGCGCGGGCGCGTATCGCGTCCAGGCTCTCGGCGGCGTGGAGCCTGCGGCCGTTGCGCATCACCGGCACGAGCAGCGGCTCGCCGTCGCGCCGGTCCTCTTCCACCGTCACGACGTCGTGGTCGAGCGCGCCCCCGTCGCGGCAGTGCCGATACACCTGTTTGCGGCCCGGCCACGAGGCCTTCCCGGTCGAGCGCTTGCGCCGCGCGCGCCCGGCGTACTCCTGGAGCTTGTAAACCGCGTCGAGGAACGGCGCGTCGGACGAGGTGACGAGGCTCGTGCCGATGCCGAAGCCGTCAATCGGGGCGCCTGCCGCGAGCAGGTCGCGGATGCGGTATTCGTCGAGATTGCCGCTCGCGAAGATCGTCGCTTCGGCGAGCCCGCCGGCGTCGAGCGTGCGCCGCACGCTCCTCGAGAGCACGGCGAGGTCGCCGCTGTCCAGCCGCACGCCCTTCACGCGTATCCCCTGCTCGCGCCACCGCGGCGCGAGCGCGACGATCCTGGCGGCGGCAGCCTCGGTGTCATAGGTGTCTATCAACAGCACGGCGCCGTGCGGATACACCTGCGCGAAGCGCCGGAACGCAGAGGCTTCGTCGTCGTGCGCCTCCACGAAGGAGTGCGCCATCGTGCCGAACACGGGGATCCCCCATTGCTGGCCCGCGAGCACGGTCGCGGTGCCGGTGAAGCCCGCCAGGTAGGACGCCCGCGCCGCGAGCAGCCCCGCCTCCGCGCCGTGGGCGCGGCGCAACCCAAAATCCACCAGCAGCCTGCCGGGCGCGACGAGCACGCTGCGCGCGGCCTTGGTCGCGACCAGCGTCTCGAAATGAATGAGGTTGATCAGGCGCGACTCCACGAGCTGCGCCTCCGGAAGGGGCGCCGTCACCCGCAGGACCGGCTCGTCGGGAAAGAACAGGGTGCCCTCCGGCATGGCGTGTACTTCCCCCGTGAACCGCAGCGCCTCGAGATGCTTCACGAATTCCGGGGGAAAGAGCTTCGAGCCCGAAACCCATTCCAGCTCCTCCGGCGCGAAGCGCAGCCCCTCCAGGAACTCCAGCGCCTGCTCGAGCCCGGCGGCCATCATGAAGTTGCGGCGCTCCGGCATCTTGCGCACGAACAGCTCGAACACCGCCGTATCGCGCAGGTCGTGCGTGAAGTACGCGTGCAGCATGGTGAGCTGGTAGAGATCGGTGAGCAGGGGGGAAGCGAGCGGGTTCATGGCGCGAAATCCCGCAGCTCTGCGGGCACGGCGCCCGCCCGCCGCATTTCCGTCCGCGCCCGCTCGCCGTCGCCCGGCTCGACGTTGACGGCGCGTATCGCATCCTCGAGCAGCAACACTCCGAACCCCTCCCTCAGCGCATCGCGCACGGTGTTGAGCACGCAATAGTCGGTGGCGAGGCCTCCGACCAGCAGCCGCTTCACGCCGCGGTCGCGCAGCAGCCGCGCCAGGCCGGTGCCGGCAAAAGCCGAGTAAGCGTCGGCATCCCGCTGCATCGCCTTGCTGATGATCGTGACGTCCGCGGGGATTTCAAGCCCGGGCGCGAACGCGGCGCCCGCCGTTCCCGACACGCAATGCTCGGGCCAGGGCCCGCCGCGGCTGCGGAAGGAGCAATGATCCGCCGGGTGCCAGTCGCGGCTCGCGAACACGGAGAGCCCGTGACGCCGCGCCAGCTCGAGGTAGCGGTTGAGAACGGGCACCACGGCGTCGCCCCCGGGCACGGCCAGGCTGCCGCCCGGCAGGAAATCCCGCTGAACGTCCACCATCAGCAGGGCATCCCCATCGTCAACGGCCACCGTCATCGTGCTGTCCTCTCCCCGCGAATGTTATAGGTTACCCCCGGGCCGCCGGTTTGACATGGATCAAGCGCAGGGAGTTTGCCGGACCGGGCCCCGGCAAGCTCCCGATGCAAAATCGGCACCGGGAAAACCGCAAAAGAGGATGACCGCTGTGCGAATTCATTCCTGCTTTTCTCCGCACGGGCTGCCGGGGATTGCCGCGCGGCGGCGAACCAGGAACTTGCGTGATTCCTCCAGGCAGAACATGCCCGCCACGAATGGCAGCATGAACAGCCACGCCTGCGGCGCGAGCGGCGCGGTGCCGAACAGAGCATTGCCCCAGGGCGTGTAAAGGATCGCGAGGATGAGGGCCCCCTCCACGCCCACGCCCCACAGCAGGAGCGGGTTGCCGGAGAGGCCGGACGCCGCTGCCGGCGCGCGCGGATGGCGGCACAGGAAGACGTTCACCACCTGCGTCGCCACGATCGCCGCCAGGGTTGCGGCGGTCGCCTCAAGGTAGAGCGGATCAGCCTTCGCGAGCGCCTGCCCGTATTCCCAGCCGCCGCGGTCCAGCACGAAGAAGAACGCCGCCATCGCCGCGACCGCCTCGATGACCCCGAGGAAAAGATAGGCGCGCGCGAGCAGCGGCCCGTCGAGCAGGCGCGCGCTGCGCGGGCGCGGCGGCACCCGCATCCCGCCGGGGTCCGGCTTCTCCGCGCCCAGGGCGAGCGCGGGCAGCATGTCGGTGCCGAGGTCCACCGCGAGAATCTGGATCACCGTGAGCGGCAGCGGAATGCGGAACAGCACGAAAGCGAGGTAGGGGACGATCTCGGGGATGTTGGAGGTGAGGATGTAGGTGAGGAACTTGCGGATGTTCCGGAACACCGCCCGCCCCTCCTCGATCGCGCTCACGATGGTCGCGAAGTTGTCGTCGAGCAAGATCATGTCCGCCGCCTCGCGCGCGACGTCGGTGCCGACCACGCCCATCGCGATGCCGATATCGGCGCGCCTGAGCGCAGGGGCGTCGTTGACGCCGTCCCCGGTCACCGCGACGACGTGCCGCTTGCGCTGCAGCGCTTCCACGATGCGCAGCTTCTGGTCGGCGGTGACGCGCGCGAAGAGAAGCTGGGGCGCGTCGAGCGCGAGCTGCAATTGCATGCCGGAGAGCCGCCGCAACTGGTCCCCGGTCATGACGGCGGGGTCCCGCGCCAGGCCGATCTCGCGCGCGATCGCGCGCGCCGTGCGGGGGTGGTCGCCGGTGACCATGATCACCCGGATGCCGGCGGCGCGGCACTTCGCGACCGCCTCCGCCACTTCGGGGCGCGGCGGATCTTCGAGCCCGACGAGTCCCGCGAGCGTGAGGTCCTCCTCCCAGCGCCCGTCATCCACGCCGTCGGGCAGCCTGCGCCACGCGAATGCCAGCACGCGCAGGCCGGCTTCCGCCATCTCCTCCTGCGCCTGCACGAAGCGCGTGCGGAGCTCCGGCGCCAGCGGCTCGGCCCCGCGCGCCGTCAGGACGCTCCCGCAAAGCGGAAGCACCGCCTCCGGCGCCCCCTTGCAGTAGAGCACGCGGCCCTCCGGCGCGCGGTGGACGGTGGACATGCGCCTGCGGTCGGAATCGAAGGGCACCTCGGCGATCCGCTCCCGCCCCGGCAGGGGCCCCACCTCCTCCGCCATTTCCACCAGCGCGATCTCCATCGGGTCGCCCAGCAGCCGCGGCCGGCCGTTCTCGATCACCCGCTTCACGTTGTGGCACAGCCCGGCGCCCTCGACGAGCGGCGCGTAGCGCTCCGGCGCCCGCGTTCCCGCGCGTTCCGGCGCAAGCACCCCCTCCGCCACGAACAGCCGCCGGACGGTCATGCGGTTCTCGGTGAGCGTGCCGGTCTTGTCGGTGCAGATGACGCTCGCCGAGCCGAGCGTCTCGACCGCCGGAAGGTGGCGGACGAGCGCCCTGCGCTTCGCCATGCGCTGCGTGGCCATCGCGAGCGAGAGCGTGACCGTCGGCAGCAGGCCCTCCGGGACGTTGGCGACGATGATGCCAATAGCGAACACGAAGTTCTCCCAGAACGAGAGCCCCAGCCACTGCCCGATGAGGAAGAACACCGCGCCGAGCACCGTCGCGAGGGCCGCGACCAGGCGCGAGACGCGCGCGATCTCCCGCTGCAGCGGCGACGGCGGCTCCGCCTCGGCCTGCGTCAGGCGCGCGATCCTGCCGAACTCGGTGTGCATGCCGGTGGCGAACACCAGCGCCCTGCCCTCGCCCGAGACGACCGAGCTTCCCGCCAGCAGCACGTTGTGGCTGCGCAGCGGGTCGTCTTCCGCGCTCGGGGCGGCGTTGCGTGCCTTCGGCAGCGACTCGCCGGTGATGGTGGCGAGATTGACGCGCATCGCGGCCGCCTCGATCAGCCGGCAATCGGCCGGAACGCTGTCCCCCTCGCCGATCAGGATCAGGTCGCCCGGCACCAGCTCGTCCGCGGGCAGCCGGCACGCCGCGCCCTCGCGCAGCGCGGTGACCTGATGCGGCAACAGACGTTTCAACGCGGCGACCGCCCGTTGCGCGCGATACTCCTGCCAGAACGAGAAGGTGCCGTTGATGAGGATGACGCCGAGGATCGCGTAGCCCAGCGTTGCCATGCCCTGCCCCGGTTCGCTCCATTCGGCGGCGAAAGCGAGCGCCGCGGCTACCCACAGGATCAGGGCGAAGAAATGGATGAATTCCCCAAGAAAGCGCAGCGCAAGGGGCTTGCCCTTCAGCTCTTCGACGCGGTTCGGCCCGTACTCCGCCTGCCGCCGCCGCGCCTCGGCCGCGGACAGCCCCGCGGGGGAGCTGCGCAGGCTGGCGACCGCCTCCTCCGGGGTGAGCTGATGGACCTTCATGGTTACCGCGTCCGGAAACGCCCGGGGGAAAAGCGTGTCTTTGCGCGCGGCAACGCGGGCGGGCGCATGGCGCTGCGCCGCAATCAGTACTCGGGCTCCGCGCCGGGGCGGGTGCTTTCGGCGGTCGCCGCCTCCGCGTTTATCTGCGGCTGCTGTTAGTGATCGCGGTCGGAGATGCGCGGCACTTGCTCTTCCGCGGGCTCGCCCGTCTCCGGGTCAATCCAGTCGGCCATCCCGATCTCGCCCTCCGCTTCCTCGAGCGATTCGCCGGGCTCCGGCTCCGCGTCCGCGCTGTATTGCATGTCGTTCGCCGCGTCGAGCAGTGTCGGGAACGGCCCGAAGAACTCGCCGGTCTCGGCGTCCTTCCAATAGAACCCGTCCGGCCGCTCGAGCACGCGGCTCGCGTCGAAGTCCGGCGGCGTTTCAGGCATCACCTGCTTCATCACTCTGGCTCCCTGATCCACGCCGATCCCGTTCCGGCACGATGCGCGAACTGTCACTTTAATCCGCAAACGGCCTCAGGTCGAGGGCAGCGTGTGGACCATTTGATCTGGATCAAGCGGCGGACCGGTGCGTGCCGCCGGGGGCAAAGCCATCAGGCGGCAGGCCCCGGCGCGCGCTTGCGGTAGATCATCCGCGTCCCCGGCCACGCAGCGAGGCCCGATAGGGCAGGCGGCAGGGATTCGTGGGCGCCGATCACCAGCGCCCCGCCCGGCCGGAGGCGATCGACAATGCGCGCCATGACGGCCTCCTGAACGGCGGGCACGTAATAGGTGAGTACGACGTTGCGACAGAGAACGAGGTCGAAGGGTCCTTCGGGGAAGCGCTCCCGCAGGTCCTGCTGCAGGAATTCGACGCCCCGAAACCGGTCGCGAATGCGCCACGTCCCGTCCAGCTCCTCGAAGCCTTCCGCGCGGAGATCCCCGGGAAGCTCCTTGAGGCTACTTCGCGCATAGCATCCCGCGCGGGCGCGCGCGAGCAGTTCCGCGTCGCTGTCGGTCGCAACGATCCGCAGCCCGATCCCGGGGAATCGCCGCTGGAGGCGAACCGCCCAGATCAATGCGAGCGTGTAGGGCTCTTCGCCCGACGCGCAGCCTGCGCTCCAGGCGTCGATCGCCGCGCGCGGCGCCCCGGCTCCGGCGAGCGCGGGCAGAACCGTGCCCTCGAGGCTGCCAAAGACGCCGCGATCCCGGTAGAACCGGGACACCGGTATGCCGCACAGCGCGTCGAGGTGCCGCCATTCCGCCCCGTCGCCCGCGAGGCGGCGCCGGTACGCATCGAGATCCGGGAGGCCGAGCGACTTCAGCCGCTGTGCGAGCCGCTTGCAGACCAGGTGCCGCACCTTCCGGTAGCCGGACCAGTTCCGCTCGAGGCACGGCAGCGCCCAGCGCAGAAAGCCGGCGCATTCGCGATCCTGCATGGCGTTACGGGAATTCGGGCTCCGGCGGGGACGGCTCTTCCGGCGGCGGCGGGGATATTTCCGACTCCACTCCGGGTTCCCCCTCGGGAAGCGGCGGTGGAATTTCCAGCGGCGTCTCCGGCTCCGCCTCGGGCGGCGGCACCGGAATCTCCGGCGAGGGGCGCGAACACGCGGCGCGGGGCAAGGCGGGCCCCTGCAATGTCAGCGGCTAGGAGTGTGTCGGACCTTGTCCCGACACACTCCTTACGCAAAACCGCCCGCCGGTAAATGACAGGGTTGAATTTGAAATGCCTGAATTTGGCACCGCTTCAACACCTTTTGATGACCAAAACAGGTCTTTTGACTCTGCTCTGTTGCAATTCTGCGGGCGGTTTTGCATTTAGCAGCCTGTCGGAACTTCAAGTCCGACAGGCTGCTAGCGCTCTTCCTGCTCGCCGGGCGGCGTGCCGCGCTCGAGCAACCATCCATCCGGCTCGCCTTCGGCTTCGGGCCAGTCCTGGAGGGGATCCTCAACCGACCCCTCGACCGCCGCGTCCGCCTCCCGGCCGGCCTCCGGTTTTTCGATCCCGACCAGCCCGGGGTTCAGGGCCTCGAGATCCGGCGGCGCCGGCGGGACCGGCGCCGCCGCCTTGACCCTGGGTCCCGCCTTCGCCTGGACGCGCCTTCTCGTTCCCATCTACTCGACGGTGACCGTGTGGCGCTTCGATTTCTCGACCTTGGGCAGCGTCACTTCGAGCACGCCGTCCTTCATGGCCGCCTTGGCCTTGGCGCTCTCGACCTGCGCCGGCAGCGCGACGGTCCGGGCAAACGACCCCCGGGAAATCTCGCACCGGTAGTAGTCGCCCTTTTCCTCCTTCTCTTCGCGCCGCATCGTCGCCTTGATGGTGACGCTGGTGTCGCTCGTCGAGATCTCGATGTCCTTCTTCTCCACGCCGGGAAGCTCCGCGCGCACGAGCACGTCCTCGTCGCGGTCGATCACGTCGACCTTCGGCATCCGCAGCTCGGCACCTTCGGTCCACGCCGGCCATTCCATGTGCCAGGGCCGCATCCATCCGCGCGGCGGAAAATCGCCGAAAATGCGGTCCATCATGTGTTCCATCTCGTCAAACGCGCGCAGCGGGCGCACCGGCGCCGCCTTCTCGATTTCCTTGCCTTTCTCCACTACAGCGAGTCTATGCTTGGTCATGACCGTTTCTCCTGTCTCGATTGGATCGTCACTGGGTCAGGGCAGCCTCGTTGGCCGCCTGCCGATTAAAAACTCTACAACCAGGCCGGGGAAAACGTTTTGATCCACATCAATGCCCCGCGGCGTCAGGGACGCCGCCGCTCGCGTTCCCCCCGGCGCGCCAGCGCCCGCAAGCGCTCGTAGAGCTCGCGCTCCTCGGCGCTCGTGCGCTCGGGAACGCGGACGTCGATGCGCAGGTTGATGCCGCTCCGCGATCACTCCATCGCCGGAGCGCGGGTCTCCTCCCGCGCCCGGGCGATCATGCAGTCGGTGGTGAGGATCAGGCCCGCGATCGAGGCGGCGTTCTGCAGCGCGGTGCGCGTGACCTTGCACGGATCGAGCACGCCCATCTTGACCATGTCGCCGTACTCGTTGGTGAGCGCGTTGAAGCCGTAGTCGCCTTCGCCCTCGACCACGCGGTTGAGCACCACCGAGGGCTCCTCCCCGGCGTTGGCGACGATCTGGCGCAGCGGCTCCTCGAGCGCGCGCAGCACGATGCGGATGCCGGCGTCCTGGTCCGGGTTTTCGCCGCGCAGGGCGCCGAGCTTCGCGCGCGCCCGCAGCAGCGCCACACCCCCGCCCGGCAGGATCCCCTCCTCGATGGCCGCGTGGGTCGCGTGCACCGCGTCATCGACGCGTGACTTCTTCTCCTTCATCTCGGTTTCGGTGGCCGCGCCCACCTTCACCACGGCCACCCCGCCGCCGAGCTTCGCCGCCCGCTCCTGCAGCTTCTCGCGGTCGTAATCGCTGGTGGCGGCCTCGATCTGCTTGCGGATATCCGCGACGCGTGCCTTGATCGCGGCGGGATCTCCCGCCCCGCCGATGATCGTCGTGTCGTCCTTGTCCACCTCAACGCGCTTGGCGTGGCCGAGATCCGCCAGCTCGACGCGGTCGAGCTTGCGTCCCGCCTCCTCGCTCACCACGCGCCCGCCGGTGAGCACCGCCAGGTCTTCCAGCATGGCCTTGCGCCGGTCGCCGAAGCCCGGGGCCTTGACCGCGCAGCTCTTCACGACGCCGCGCAGCATGTTGACGACCAGGGTGGCGAGCGCGTCGCCCTCCACCTCCTCGGCCACCACCAGCAGCGGCTTGCCGGCCTTCGCCACCAGCTCGAGCAGCGGCAGCAGCTCCGGGATCGAGGAGATCTTCTTGTCGTGCATCAGAACGTAAACGTCCTCGAGGATCGCGGATTGCTTCTCGGCGTTGTTGATGAAATAGGGCGAGAGGAACCCGCGGTCGAATTGCATGCCCTCCACCACCTCCAACTCGCTGGCGAGCCCGGAGGCTTCCTCGACGGTGATCACGCCTTCCTTGCCGACTTTTTCCATGGCGCGGGCGATGAGCTCGCCGATCGAGCGGTCGGAATTGGCGGAGATGGTGGCCACCTGCGCGATCTCGGTCGGGGTGGCGCAGGGCTTGGCGAGGCGCTTCAGCTCCGCGGTCACCGCTTCCACGGCCTGGTCGATGCCGCGCTTGAGGTCCATCGGGTTCATGCCGGCGGCGACGTGTTTCATGCCCTCGGTGACGATGCCGTGCGCGAGCAGCATCGCGGTCGTGGTGCCGTCGCCGGCGACGTCGGAAGTCTTGCTGGCGACCTCGCGCACCATCTGCGCGCCCATGTTCTCGAAGCGGTCCTCGAGCTCGATCTCCTTCGCCACGATCACGCCGGAGTTGATGATCGTGGGGGCGCCGAACTCGCGGTCGAGCACGACGGTGCGCGACTTCGGACCGAGCGTCACTCGGACCGCCTGCACCAGCGTGTTGACGCCGGCCAGGATCTTCGCGCGCACGTCCTCGTGAAAGAGAATTTCCTTGCCGGGCATCCCGATCGCTCCCCGCGGCGGGCGGGCGCCGCGCGCCCGCCGATCCCGCAAATGACCCGTGCATTCTCGCGGCAGGCAGGGGCAGCAGTGTTGACCTAGATCAAGACTTCGCCGGCGGGCGGCGCCGGAGGCATTTGTGGCCCCGGCCGAAGGTTGCCGGGGGGTTGCCGGCCGGCGGCACGCCGGGCCGGGAGTTACTCGGAGACGGGTACGCCGCGCCGTGCCGCCATGCCGGCGCCGATCGCCTTCAGGTCCTCGCGCGAGAGCAGCATCTCGGCGAGCGGAAACAGGCTCGCTTCCTCCACCGTGATGTGCGCGTGGTAGAGCTTGACGAAGCGGTCCACCTCCAGCACGTCGAGCGGCGTCTTCTCGCCGGCCGATATCTCCTGCAGCGCCGCCCGCAACTCGGTCCATACCCGCTCCATCGCGCGGTGCTCGGTTGCGATGTCGGCCACCAGGCGGGTGAGCGATGAGCCGCGGCTGATGGTCGCCGCCGCCATCATGCGCGGCAGCAGGTCCTGCTCCTCGTCCGCGTGGTGGTGGCGGGCCGCGGTATCGAAGTAGCGCATGACGTTCGACGCCGCCAGCCGCGCCTGCCCGTCGTTGCCGTGGTCCTTCAGGTGCGCGACCAGCCGCCGCAGCGTGTCGCACTGCGCGTGGGTGCGCTGGTGGCACGCTTTCAGCGCCTGGAGCGGCTGCGAGAAATCGGGGATAGCGTTCGGAAGATCGCTCATGGGGGATATCTTACGACAAAATGCAGCCGCAAGCCGTCATCGGGAACCCGCCCTGTTCTGCGGCGGTGCCGGGCACGTCCCTGATTTGCCTCACTTTGACATAAGTCAAAGAACTGCCAGGCGCGCGTGGCGCACAATGTCCGGATTGCCATGAACCTATCCCAACCAGCAGCCTGTCGGACTTGGATTCCATGGTCTTTTTTGCCATTTTCCGGCAGGCGATCTTGCCCGAGGAGTGGGTCGGGACAAAGTCCGGCAAACCCCTGGCGCCGGTGATGTACCCATCCGGATTCCGCACCGGAGGTTCGCGCGCGGTCTCCGTCCCACGCTGCTGCCGACGGCCGCCGCCACCGCCTCCATGACCGTGCGCCTGCTGCTCATCAATCCGAAGTTCCGCGAGAGCTTCTGGAGCTTCAAGTGGGCGGTCGAAGGGGTCCTCCCCGGCAAGCGCGCCGTGAATCCGCCGCTCGGGCTCGCCACGCTGGCCGCGCTCTGCCCCCCGCACTGGCACGTCGAGATCGTGGACGAGAACATCGAGCCGGTGCCGCTCAGGCCGCGCGCCGACCTGATCGGCGTGTGCGGGATGGGAGTGCAGTTCGGGCGCCAGAGCGAGCTCCTCGCCTATTACCGCAACCAGGGCTACCGCACGGTGGCGGGAGGCAGCTACGCCTCGCTCTGCCCCGATCTCTATGCGCAGCTCGCCGACAGCGTGGTTGCCGGGGAAGCCGAGTACATCTGGCCGCGGTTCTGCGAGGAATTCGAGCGCGGCGCCCCGCGCGCGCTCTACCGCGAAACCGGCACCGTTTCCCTCGCCGATTCGCCGGTCCCGCGCTTTGACCTGCTCAAGCTGGAGAAGTACACCACGGCGACGCTGCAGTTCTCGCGCGGCTGCCCGTTCCGCTGCGAATTCTGCGACATCATCGTGATGTTCGGGCGCAAGCCGCGCTGCAAGACGCCGGAACAGGTGGGCCGGGAGCTCGACGCGCTGAGGGCGCGCGGCGTGCGCAACGTCTTTTTCGTGGACGACAACCTGATCGGGCACCGGGCGCAGGCCGGGCACCTGCTGCGGTTTCTGCGCGCCTACCAGGAGCGGCACGGCTACTGGTTTCATTTCGGCACCGAGGCTTCCCTCAACCTCGCACAGGACGCGGAACTGCTCGGGCTGTTCCGGGACGCCCGTTTCGAGTGGCTGTTCATCGGCATCGAGTCCCCGGACGAGGAGACGCTCCGGCAGACGCGCAAGACCCAGAACATCCACGAGAACGTGCTGACCTCGATCCGGCGCATCTACTCGTACGGCATAGACGTGCTCGCCGGATTCATCATCGGCTTTGACAACGATACGCCCGCCACTTTCGAGCTGCAGCGCCGCTTCATCCGCGACGCCGGGATCCAGGTCGCGATGATCGGGCTGCTCACGGCGTTGCCCAGGACCCCGCTCTACGAGCGCCTGCAGCGCGAAGGACGCCTCATCGCGCAGGCCGACAGCACCGACAACACCAAGCCGCGCACCAATTTCCTGCCCCTGCGCATGAGCTACGAGGACATGGTGCGCGGCTACATGGACCTTTACCGGAGCCTGCTGTCCGACCGCGGGATCGCGGAACGGGTGCGCAGCAAGATTCGCCACATGGCGGACCCGGTGTACCGCGGAGAGTACTCGGCGCGCGAGCAGATCGGCATCATCGCCCGGCTTCTCACGAAGGGCATCGCGCGCGGCGGCGGGCGCAGGGTCTTTCACTTCGCGTGCAGCCTGCCGTGGCTCGCGCCGCGCAAGCTGCCGCTCGCGATCGTGGACTGGATCGCGGGGCTGGCGATGCGCGACTACGTGGACCGCCACTTCGCCGCTCCGCGCGTGCGAGACGCCGCGGTCGCCGGCAAATGGTTCGCCTCGATCGAGCGCGCGATCCGGCGCTACGTCGAGGACGGCAGGGCGAGCGTGGAGCTGAAACTCCTCGCCGATTCGGTCCCGCGGCTCAAGCTGCGGATCGCCGGCCGGCTCGACCGCGCTTTCTTCACGCGCTGCGCGAGCCGGCTCGTGCGGCTGCTCGGCTGCACGCGCGCGTCGGTCACGCTGGTGGTGGACGAGCTCGAAGCGCCGCAACTGCGCAACCTGCAGCATCTGCTGCGGCGCCTCGCCCGCTACGGCGACCGTGTCTTCATCGAGGTGAGCGAGCGGCTGCGGCACTCGGTCCCGGTGGACTCCTCGGTGTTCAACCTCATTCTGGAAGCAGACGCCAGGTGACGGCGCTGTCATGGGCAAAAGCGCGCGCCTCGAGCTGGTGTGCCCGGCGGGCAACCTCCCCTCGCTGCGGGCGGCCGTGGACCACGGCGCCGACTGCGTCTATATCGGCCTGCGCGACAACACCAACGCCCGCAACTTCGGCGGGCTCAATTTCGATCCCGCCACCGCGCGCGAGGGCCTCGACTACGCGCACCGCAAGGGCGCGAAGGTGCTGCTCGCGATCAACACCTATCCGCAGCCCGCGACCTGGCAGCGCTGGACCTGCGCCGTGGACACCGCGGCCGATCTCGGGGTTGACGCCATCATCGTCGCCGATCCGGGGCTCATGCGTTACGCCGCCCGGACGCACCCGCAGCTGCAGCTCCATCTCTCGGTGCAGGGCTCGGCGACCAGCTACGAGGCGATCAATTTCTACCACCGGCAGTTCAACGTACGCCGCGCGGTGCTGCCGCGCGTGCTGTCGCTGGCGCAGGTCGGCGAGGTCGTCCGCAATACGCCGGTCGAGATCGAGGTGTTCGGCTTCGGCAGCCTGTGCGTGATGGTCGAGGGCCGCTGCGCGCTCTCCTCCTACGTGACCGGAGAGTCCCCCAACATGACCGGCGTATGCTCGCCGGCCGGGGCGGTGCGGTGGGAGCACAGGGCGGACGGGCTCGAGGCGCGGCTGAACGGCGTGCTGATCAACCGCTACCGCGACGGTGAGCCCGCCGCCTACCCGACGCTGTGCAAGGGGCGCTTCCGGGCGGGCGAGGACGTTTACTACGCAATCGAGGAGCCGGCGAGCCTGAACGCGCTCGAGCTGCTGGCGGAACTCGCCCGCATCGGCGTTGCCGCCGTCAAGATCGAAGGCCGCCAGCGCAGCCCCGTCTATGTCGCCGCGGTCACGCGCGTATGGCGGCAGGCGCTCGATGCGCTCATGCGGGACACCGGCGGCTGCGCGGTGCAGCCGCAGTGGGCCGCGGAGCTGCGCCGCATGTCCGAAGGGCGGTGCCACACGCTCGGCGCCTACCACCGGCCCTGGAAATGAAACGTCCCTGCCGCAGATTCCCATGAAGCTCGCGCTGGGACCGCTGCTCTACTACTGGCCGCGCCGGACGGTCATGCAGTTCTACGAGGAGATCGCCGGCACCTCCGTTGACATCGTGTACCTCGGCGAAGTGGTCTGTTCGCGCCGCCACGAGTTGCGCCTGCCCGACTGGCTGGACCTCGCGGCGGCGCTGCAGGAGGCGGGCAAGGAGGTGGTGCTGTCAACCCAGGCGCTGACCGAATCCGAGTCGGACCTCAGGACCTTGCGCCGCATCGCCGGCAACGGGCGCTTCCTGGTGGAGGCGAACGACATGGGAGCGGTGAATCTGCTGTCGGGAACCGCGCCGTTCGTCGCCGGACCGCATTTGAACGTTTACAACCCGCACACGCTCGGCCTGCTCGCCGGGCTCGGCGCCCGGCGCTGGGTGATGCCGGTCGAAATGCCGCGCCCCATGCTGGAGGACATGCAGCGCGCGAGACCCGCCGGCGTCGAGACCGAGGTGTTCGCTTTCGGCCGGCTGCCGCTCGCGTTCTCGGCGCGCTGCTTCACCGCGCGCCGCAACAACCTGCCGAAGGACGACTGCCGCTTCAGCTGCATCGAGCACCCGGACGGACTGCCTCTCGCCACGCTCGAGGGCGAGCCGTTCCTGGTGCTGAACGGGATCCAGACCCAGTCCTCCCACGTCCACAGCCTGATCGCGGAGCTCGATGCGCTCGCCGGACTCGGCGTGGACGCCGTGCGCATCAGTCCGCAATCCCGCCACACGCCGCAAATCATCGCGCTGTTCCGCCAGTGCGCGAGCGGCGCACTCGCCCCCGCCGAAGCCGCGCGCGCGCTCGAGCCGCTGGCGCCGGGCGCGCTGTGCGACGGCTACTGGCATGGGCGACCGGGCCTGACGAGCATCGTGAAAATGATTGACGATGCTCGACCCCTCACCCCTTCCCCCTCTCCCGAGGGGAGAGGGGAAATGGGCGGCGGTAAATGGCTCGTCAGCCATTTACCCGAGGCTCAATAGAGCAGCTGCAGCAACGCGCCTGATGCGCCTGCGCACGCTCGACGTGACCGACACCGGCCTCGCCAGCGGGCCGCTCAACCAGGCGCTCGACCGCCAGCTGCTCAAACGCGTCGCCACCGGGCAGGCGTGTGAAACGCTGCGCTTCTACCGCAACACGCCGGCGGTCAGCGTCGGGTGCCATCAGGCGCTGGCGCGCGAGCTGCGGCTCGATTACTGCCGCGCGAGCGGCATTGATGTCGTTCGACGCGCCAGCGGCGGCGGCGCCCTCTACCTCGACCCCGACCAGCTCGGCTTCAGCCTCGTCGTGCGCCGCACGCCGGGATGGCGCAACCTCGCTCTCGCCGACGAACTGCAGCACGCAGGTGAGGCTGTCGCCCGGGCGCTGCACTCGCTCGGCATCGCCGCGCGCGCCGTAGCGCCCAACGATGTCGAAGTGGACGGGCGCAAGATTGCCTCGGTGTTCGTCACTCACGATGAGCCGGCGCGGCTCGTGCACGGCGTCGTGCTGCTCGACGCGGACGTGCGCACCATGCTGGAAGCGCTGCGCGTGCCCACGGAGAAGCTTTCCGCGGACGGGCTCGCTTCCGCGCGCGACCGGCTCACCACCCTCACCGCCTGTCTGGGCGGCCCCCCGGAACTCGGCGCAGTCAAATCGGCGCTCGCGCGCGCCTTCGTCTCCGATCTCGGCGTGCGATCGGGGCGCGGCCGCTGCGCCACGCTGCGCGACAGCGTGATGCTCGACCAGCTGGAAGCCGAGCGCGGGATCGCTGCGCGCATCGGGTGGGACGGGGACGGCGCCGGGTTTCTCGAGGCGCTGGTGCGGACGCCCGCGGCAACGCTGCGCGCCCGCGCGCAGTTCAGCGCGGGCGGCGAACGCTTTGCGCGCGTCGAATTCGCGGCCGACGCGCACGTCGCGCCGGCGAGCTATTTCACCAGCCTGCAAGACGTCCTCGCCGGGCTTCCGGTTGCGCTGGCGACCGAGGCCGTCGGACATTGGTCGCGGCGTCACGCCGCCCAGACCGTCGGCTTTCAAGCCGCCGACATCGTGCGGCTGCTCGAACAGCTCGCCGACAAGCAGCATCTGATGCAACGCCATCGCTTCAGCGCGCGTGAAGCCAATGCGCTGATGCCGTACTGCGCGAACGGCGTCGGCGGAACCGAGGCGGTGCTGCGCCGCGCGAGCGTCATGCTCGTCCCGTATTGCGCCAAGCCCGTGTGGTGCAAGTGGCGCCACCTCGACGGCTGCAGCGAGTGCGGCAAATGCGAAGTCGGTGACGCCTACCGGCTGGCGCGCGAGCGCAACATGCAGGTCACCACGATCACCAACTACGAGCACCTGGTCGCCACGCTGCGCGCCATGAAGGCGGGCGGCGTCGCCGCGTATGTCGGCATGTGCTGTTCCAACTTCTTCGTCAAGCGCTACCGCGCTTTCGCGGACGCCGGGATGCCGGCGGTGCTGATGGACATCAGCGGCGCCAACTGCTACGAGCTGAAACAGGAAAGCGCGGCCTACGCCGGCAATTTCCAGGCTGAAGCCCGGCTCGACCGCGACCTTCTGGCGCAGGTCGCCCGGCTGATGCCCGGGGCCGCCGTGCCACGCGGTCACGACGCCGCGAAGTGAAAGCCAATGGACCTGCCGCCGCTTCCCGCCCCGCTGCAAGCCGTGCTGTCACGGCTGCCGCAGTATCCCCCCGCGGCGGCGTTCGCCGTCCTCGTCAACCTGTGGCCGGGCAATGCCGTGAGCGGCAGGAACCTTCCCGCAGCGCAGGGCAAAGTCGTCTGCATCCGCGTGCGCGATGCCGGGCTGCGGCTGCTGTTCCGCGTGCACGAGGAAGGCGTGGCCGCGTGTACCGGCGCACGGCCCGACGTGACCATCACCGCCGATGCCGGCGTATTCGTGGCGCTCGCGCTGCGCCGGGAAGACGCCGACACCCTGTTCTTCAACCGGCGCCTCGACATGGAAGGCGACACCGAGCTGGGCCTGCTGATCAGGAATACGCTCGAT
>DAIDBG010000214.1 GCA_027310225.1 bacterium
CTTGCAAGTAGCGCGGCGCGAGGCAGCCGTCGTACAGCTCGCGGAAGTCGTCCGCGAGCCGCGCCACCGTGTATCGCTCCAGCACCCGCCGCCGCGCCGCCATCGCCATTCGTGTCAGGCGCTCGCGGTCGTCGTCGAGCGCGGCCACGGCGCTCGCCAGCGCCACCGCGTCCTTCGCCGGCACGAACAGGCCCTGTTCCCCGTCCTGCATCACGTCGGGAATCGCGGCGACCGGCGTGGTGATGGGCACGCAGCCGGCCGCCATCGCTTCCAGCAAGGAGTACGGGAGCCCTTCGCTGTACGAGGGAAAGACGAATAGATCCGAATCGAGCCAGAGCCGGCATTTTTCCGCGGCGAACACCCTGCCCCGAAACCGCACGCGATCCTGGAGGCCGGCCTTTTTCGAGACAGTCATCAATTCCGTCCGGTCCGCGCCTTCGCCCGCAATGGACAGCTCGAACTCCCGTCCGGCGCGTTTCAGCTCCGTCAAGGCCTCGATCACCTCGAACAGCCCTTTGGCGCGCACGATCCGGCCGATGTAGACCAGCTTCAGGGGTCTATCGGTGTTGTAGGGGCGCGCCTGATCCGCAAGCCCGGCCGGATCGATGGCATTCGGGATCAGGCGGACATTGATTCGCGCATCAAATGCCCGGTATGCGGTCAGTTCCGCGCTCGAGAGCACCGTTACCACGTCGCTCGAGACGAGAAAGCGCCGCAGGACCCAGGTCAGCAGCGCATTGCCCCGGAAGAAGTCCTGGGGCATTGCGCCGCCGTGGATCTGGTTCACCACGCGCCGGCCGAGCAGCCGGGCGACGATCGAATAGGCGAGGTCCCGCCAATAGGCCTTCGGATCGAGGGAGGCGTTGAGATGAACGACCTCGGCCCCGGTTCGCAGCAGGAACAGCGCCAGTTGCAGGGGGCTGAGAGTGAACCGCAGCAGCTTCGCCAGCGTGTTTTCCCGGCGCCCCTCGCTGCCGACCTGGAAGTGCAGCAGCTCGTAATCCTGCGGCAGATCGGAGGTGAGCAGCATCCGCACGTGCGTTGACACGCCGCTCATGGCATCCAGCGAAGGTCCGAACACCACGATCTTGCGCCTGTTCATGGCAACTGCAGATTGGCGTGCCACGACATTTCGCGGGCGCCGGCCGGTGCCGCCAGCGTGTCCAGGGAGCGCGCGAAGTCCGCCTTGACCCGGCCGACCGCGGCTTCGCTGCCATCGTCGTCCACGAACAGCCGGTGCCAGATCTCCAGGGCGAGCATCAGCCAGATTCCCTGCTCGCGGTCCACGCGCCCGCGGACGTGATCGCTCACGATGCCGCGCACGACGTCGGCATCGTAGTAGCCGCGATCCAGGCAGCGGTCGGACAGCAGCACGTCGCTGATGAGGCCGCGCCACGGCCCCATGAACCAGCGCGTCAGCGGCACCGTGAAGCCCACCTTGCGGCGGTAGATGGTCTCGCGCGGAAGGTAGCGCGCGGCGAGCCGCTTGAGCACGATCTTCGAGCGCAGTCCGCTGACCTTCAGGTGCCGCGGCAGGCGCGCGGCGAATTCGACCACCTTGTGGTCGAGGAACGGCACGCGCGCTTCGATGCCGGCGCCCATGCTCATGCGGTCGCTCTTGACCAGAATGTCGTCCACCAGCCGGGAGTGGATGTCGCAATAGAGGAAGCGATCGAGTGTGCCGGAGCTGTCGCAGGCGTCGACGATTTCGCGAAACGTGTCGGCCAGCCCACCGTCTCCCACCTCGCGCTTCATCGCGTCGGAGAGCACGCGCGCCTGGTGCTCCGCGTCGAAACCCCCGTACCACGACGCGAAGCGGCGCGGCAGGTCGGCGATCGCCAGTATCTCGCCCATGCTGCGCAGGCGCCTGCTCCCGAACGGAAGGCCGCTGGCGACGCCGCGCATGAGCGCGCGCCGGATTCCCGCGGGCATCCAGTCGAACGCCGCGGAAAACTGGTCGAACAGGTACTTCGAGTAGCCGCCGAATTGCTCGTCGGCCCCCTCCCCGCACAGCATCACGGTCACGTGCTGCTTCGCTTCGCGGCACATGAAGTAGGTCGGTATCCCCGGCGGCTCCCCCATCGGCTCGTCGTAGATCCACGCGAGGAAGGGCAGCTCCTCGATGAAGTCCCTGAAGCCGACCGTCATTTCATGGTGCTCGGTGCCGTAGCGCGCGGCGACCTTGCGCGCGTAGGCGAGCTCGCTGTATTCGGCGACATCGAAGCCGACCGAGAAGGTCTTCACCGGCGCCGGGTCCCCTCTTTCCCGGCGCAGGATCTCCATCAGGGCGACCACCAGGCTGCTGTCCACGCCCCCCGAAAGCTGCACGCCCAGCGGCACTTCCGACATCAACTGCATGTCCACCGTGCGCTTGAGGATCGCGTCGAGCTGCTCCGTGGCTTCCTCGAGGCCGACCGACTCGCGCCGGAAGCTCACGTCCCAGTAGCGCAGCGGGCGCGGGGGCGACGGGTCGTTCACGGCGACCGCCATGCAGCACCCCTCGGGCAGGCGCGAGACCCGCTCGAACATGGTGGCCGGGCGGGATACGTAGCGGGTCACGAGGACCTGGGCGACCCCCGAGCGATTGACCTTGCGGCCCCGCAGCGCCGGATGGCGCAGCAGGGACTTCATCTCGCTCGCGAACAGCAGCGCGTCGCCGTCGCTCCACCAGTAGAGCGGCTTGACCCCCATCGGATCGCGCACCAGCGAGAGGGTGCGCTTCGGCACGTCGTAGAGAGCGAACGCGAAAATCCCCTGCAAGCGCTTTGCCAATCCTTCGAGACCCCATTGCTCGTAGCCGTGGACCAGCACCTCGGTATCGCTGCGCGTCAGGAAGCGATGGCCGCCCCGCTCGAGCTCGGCGCGCAACCCGATGAAGTTGTAGATTTCGCCGTTGAACACGGTCCACACCGTCCCGTCCTCGTTGCCCATCGGCTGGTCGCCGGTCTGGAGGTCAATCACGGCGAGGCGACGGTGACCCAGCCAGCACAGGTCGTCCTGGGAGCGCCACTCGCCCGCCCCGTCCGGCCCGCGCCGGCGGATCGCCGCCAGCATCTCCCCGCCCACGGCGGCGGGCATTGGCGCGGTCTTCTCCGGGTGCAATCTCAGGTAGCCCGCGATCCCGCACATGTCACGCCACCTTCCGCAGCCGCCTCGCCCGTGCGCCGGCAGGCGCCCGGGCCAACAGTCCGAGGCCGGAATAGATTTCCTCCAGTTGCGCGACCACTCGATCGGCCGCGCAGCGCACCCGGACCGTTTCGCGGGCAGCCATCGCCAGGCGCCTGCCGAGCGCCGGGTCCTGCATGAGCTTGCGCAGCAAGCGCTCGAGCGCGGCGGTATCGCCGGGCCTGAACAGAAATCCGGTCACGCCGTGGGTCACGAGGTCGGGTATACCTCCCACCTCGGTTGCGATCACCGGCAGGCCCGCGGCCATCGCTTCGAGCAGGCTCATCGGCAATCCCTCTGCGTACGAAGGCAGAACGTAGACCGCGGCACGGTTCATCAGGGATTGCCGCTCGAGCGGGTCCACCCATCCGGGAAAGCTGACAGCGTCCTCGATGCCGAGGCGCTCGGCGTGACGAAGAACCGAATCGATGTCCCCGCCGCCTGCGCACACGAGCGCGATGTCCGGGATCGGCGCGCGCAGCGCGGAGACGGCATCGAGCAGATCGAAGATCCCTTTGCGGCGCTCGAGACGTCCGAGAAACAGCACGATGTTCCTGCGGCGCGGCGCGGGAGGCTGCACCGCCGGGGCGACCGGATTGGGGACGCAGATGACGTTCGGGTTACTCGTGATCCCAGCGACCCAGGCCCGCCAGCGCTCGGACAGGACGATCACGCACGCCGCCCGGTCGAGGAAGAAGCGGATGGCCCGGCGCCCCGCCCCGCCGCATTCCAGCTCGTAGAACCGCGCGAACCCCCCGCCGTGCAGATGGAAGATGATGGGACACCGGGCGAGCAGCCCGAGCGCCATGAAGAGCGACTTGCGCCAGAAGCTCCAGCGCGATGCGCAGTGCACGTGCATGACCACACGGCGGTGCCTGGCAAGAAGCAGGATGAGCGTGCCCAGTTTCGTGACGATCGTCAGCAGCTTGCGCACAGCGCCGCCGTCGCAGTGGGTCGGAATGTAGTGGATCGGCCAGCGCTCGAACAGGCCCTGCGAGCGGTAAACGTTGACGACGGCCGCGATGCCGCCGCGCGATTCAAGAGCGGTTCCGAGCATGACGAGGTGGTGGTAGCCGCGCACCGTCATGGCCGAGCCTCGCCCGAAAGCAGTTGCGCCGGGACCAGCGCCGATATCGGGGCTTTCCTCGGCGTCATGAAACGTTCGGAACCGCCCCGGGGACATTGCACACCACGCCCTTGAACTTGCCGTTCCGGGTTCGGGGTATCGCGGGCACCGTCAGGAGCTCCAGCGCGATCTCGTCGCCGAGCCGCTCGCGTGCGTTCGCGAGCAGGGTGTCCCGCGTGCGCTCGCCGTAGGTCGCGGACGGCACGACCAGCAGCGTCACGGTGCCGGGACGCTCCTGGCGGATCTGCGCTTCGAGTATGCCTCCCACGCCCTTGAAGACATGGTCGAGGCGGCCGATCGAGCGCCCGTCCGGCAGCACGACCGGGTCGTCCGCCCGGCCGACGACTTCGTCGATCAGCGGAAAGGACCGGCCGCAGGCGCAACGTTCGCCCGCGGGCGCGGGACGCACGTAGTCTCCGCAGCGGTAGCGGATAAGCGGCATGGCGAGGTTGTTGAACCCGGTGCCTGCCAGCTCGAACAGCCCGTCTTCGGCCGGCAGCAGCTCCACGTACGAGTAATCGGACAGGAGGTGATATCGGCCGTGCTCGCAGGTGCCGATGGCGGCCACGCGCTCGAACTGGCCGTACCAGTCGAATACCCGGCACCCGAAGGCGTCTTCGATCTCCCGGCGCCGCGAACCCGGCAGCGTTTCGGATGACGTCACGATGCCGCGGAGCGACCTTCCGCCGTAACGGATCCCGGCGTTGAGCATCCAGGTGGCGAGAAAGCCGATCGAGGACGGGTAGGCCTGGATCACCACGGGATCGAACCGGGCGAGCGACTCGACGTACGTGGGCGCCGCCCCTTCGGACAGGTGATACGAGGAGAGCATCAGCATGTTCTCGGCCCGATTAAGGCGCCAGTAAGGCGGCTTCCGCTGCGTCGCGGGAACGACCATGTCGCCGCGCATCCATGCGCGCCGCTCGCCCCGGCGCAGTCCCGCCCACGCGAGCTGCCGCCAGATGAACGCGTTTTCCCGGGTGATCACGGCCAGATCCTGTTGCAGCGTCAGGGGCGCTCCCGTGGTGCCGCTGGTACTCCCCGGGAACAGCGGTCCCCGCCGTCTTCCCGAGAGGAGCGACTTGCCGCCTTCGCGCACGTCGGCCTTGGTGATCAAGGGCAGCTTCGCAACGGCTTCCGGAAATTCCAGCCTGGCGACATCCAGTTCCAGCGCCCGGTACCGGTCGCGGTAATAAGGAACGTCCCGTGCCGCGGACTCCACGATCATCCGCAATTGGCGCGACTGGAAATCGCGCAATTCACGCTCCGACCACCATTGACTTTCATGAAGCTCCGCAGCCATCGCCTCGAACGCGCGGCCCTCCCGCATGAGGCCGCGCAGCGAGGACCTAACGGAGATCAGCAGCTCCTGCGCCCAGACCGGGTTGTGGCGATAGGCGAACGAACCGAGCATGAGAGCGCGATATCCCTTGCCGGCCGGCTCATGCGGCGTGGCGCAGCCGCCCTGCCGGCGCACCGGCGCGGAGGTGGTCCGCCAGCCCGAGGCCCGCGTAGACCATCTCCAGCTGGGCAACCACCTGCTGCGCGCTGAAGCGGCGCCGGATGACGTCGCGCGCAGCCCGGGCAATGCGTTCCCCGAGCCCCGCGTCGTACATGAGTCTGCACAGCAGTTGCTCGAGCTTCGCGGTATCGCCGGGGCGGAACAGAAAACCAGTCACGCTATCGGTCACGACGTCGGGAATGCCCCCCACCTCGGTCGCGATCACCGGAACGCTCGCCGCCATCGCCTCCAGCAGGCTCATCGGCATTCCTTCCGCGTAGGACGGCAACACGAACACGGCCGCCCGGCTCATCAGCGAGCGCTTTTCTGCCGCCCCGATCCAGCCCGGGAAATCCACGGCATCCCCGATCGCGAGGCGCTCGACGTACTGCTTCACGGACTCGAGCTCCCCGTCGCCGGCGCACACGAGCCTGATTTCCGGATTCGGCACGCGCAACGCCGAGATGGCGTCGAGCAGGTCGAAGATTCCCTTGCTGCGCTCGATGCGCCCGAGGAACAGCACGATGTTCCTCCGATTCAGCGCGGGAGACTCCTCCGGCACCGGAACTGGATTGGGAATGCAGACGATGCGCCGGTTGTCCGTGGCTCCCGCCATCCACGCGCGCCAGCGCTCCGACAGGACGATCACGCAGGCGGCCCGGTCGAGAAAGAAGCGGATGACCCGGCGCCCTGCCCTGCCGCACTCCTTCTCGTAGAACTGCGCGAACCCGCCGCCGTGCAGGTGGAAAATGACCGGGCATCCCGCCAGCATTGCGATCGCCATGAAGATGGCCTTGCGCCAGAAGCTTGCGCGCGAGGCGCAGTGCACGTGAACCGCCGCGTGCCGGCGTTCCGCCAGCAGCGCAATGAACCTCAGCAGCGCCCTGGCGGCTGTCGCGAGCTTGCGCACCGCGCCGCCATCGCAATGGGTTACGACGTAGTCGATGGACCAGCGCCGGAACAGTTCCTGCTCCCGGTAGACGTTGACGACGGCGGCGATGCCGCCCCGCGTCTCGAACGCGGTTCCGAGTATGATCAATCGCCTGGGCCC
>DAIDBG010000217.1 GCA_027310225.1 bacterium
CATCGAGCCGTATCCCGGCAAGGCGAAGACCGAGGTGCGCTTCCGCAAGGACGGCTCGCTGGTGCCCTACATCGCGGTGCCGGGCAGCTACCGCAGCGCCATCGCGGCGCGGCTGAAGATCATGTGCGACCTCGACATCGCCGAGCGCCGCAAGCCGCAGGACGGCAAGATCAAGTTCAAGAAGTTCGGCCCGCTTGACATCGAGCTGCGGGTGGCCACCATCCCGACGCAGGGTGGAGTCGAAGACGTCGTGATGCGGATACTTGCCGCCGGCGAACCCCTTCCCCTCGACAAGATGGGGTTTTCCAAGCGCAACCTGCAACTGTGCAAGGAGCAGATTGACAAGCCATACGGCCTGTTCTTCGTTTGCGGCCCGACCGGGTCCGGCAAGACCACTACGCTGCACTCAGTGCTCGGCTATCTCAACACGCCGGAAATGAAGATCTGGACCGCGGAGGACCCGGTTGAAATCACGCAGCGCGGGCTGCGCCAGGTGCAGATGAATCCCAAGGCCGGGCTGACGTTCGCGGTGGCGATGAGGGCCTTTCTGCGCGCCGACCCGGACGTGATCATGGTGGGGGAAATGCGCGACAAGGAGACCGTTTCCACCGGCATCGAGGCTTCGCTCACCGGCCACCTGGTGTTCGCGACCCTGCATACCAACAGCGCGCCGGAATCCATCATCCGCCTGCTCGACATGGGGATGGACCCGTTCAACTTCGCCGACGCTCTGCTCGGCATCATGGCCCAGCGCCTGGCGCGGCGCCTGTGCAAGTGCAAGGAGCAGCACGTCGCGACCCCCGAGGAGATGCACGCACTGATCGAGGAATATTCGCTCGAGCTGCAGAACACCGAGACCTGGAAGAAGGATATCAAGGCGGCGCGGGAGAGGCTCTACGAAGACTGGGTCAAGGAATACGCCAGCGACAAGGGCGAGTTCACGCTCTACACCGCGAAAGGCTGCGAGGTGTGCGGCAAGACCGGTTACAAGGGCCGGCTCGGCCTGCACGAGCTCCTGATCGGCACCGACCGCATCAAGAAGAACATCCAGGAACATGCGCGGGTGGCGGAGATGTTTGCGACCGCCATCGAGGACGGCATGCGCACCCTGAAGCAGGACGGCATCGAAAAGGTATTGCAGGGGCTCACCGACATCCAGCAGGTGCGCGCTGTCTGCATCAAGTAACGGTGTGCCGCGCCCATGAACGACCTGCGCCGGCCTCGCAACGAGGACGATCTGCTCAGGCGCCTCGAGCAGCTCAACCGGATCGGCGTCGCCCTCTCGCAGGAGAAGGACATCACCAGGCTGCTCGAGGCCATCCTGATCGCCGCCAGGAACATCACGCACGCCGACGGCGGCACGCTCTACCGCATGACCGAGGACAGGAGCCTCAAGTTCGAGATCATGCTGAACGACACGCTCGGCATCGCGATGGGCGGCACCAGCGGGGTCGAGATCCCGTACTATCCGATCTACCTCTACGACAAGCAGGGCAGCCCCATCAACACGATGGTCGCCGCGTACGTGGTGCACCACGACCGGTCGATCAACATCGCCGACGCCTACACCGAGGAGGGCTTCGATTTCACCGGCACCAGGAATTTCGACAGGAAGACCGGCTACCGCTCCAAGTCGTTTTTGACCGTGCCGATGAAGAACCACGAGGCCGAGATCATCGGCGTGCTGCAGCTCATCAATGCCAAGGACCCGGCGACGGGCGAGGTCGTCGCGTTTTCCGACACCGACCAGCACCTCGCCGAGTCGCTCGCGTCACAGGCGGCGATCGCGCTCACCAACCGCCTGCTGATCAATCATCTGGAAAACCTGTTCGAGTCCTTCATCAATCTCATCAACGCCGCGATCGACGACAAATCCCCCTACACGGGGGGGCATTGCCAGCGCGTGCCGGTACTGACGATGATGCTGGCGGAGGCGGTGAACGACTGCAAGGTCGGCCCGCTCAGGGACTTCACCATGACCGACCGCGACCGCTACGAGCTCAAGATCGCGGGGCTGCTGCACGACTGCGGCAAGGTGACGACCCCCGTGCACGTCGTGGACAAGGCGACCAAGCTGCAGACCATCTTTGACCGCATCGCGCTGGTTGACACGCGCTTCGAGGTGGTGAAACGCGACGCGGAGATCGCACTGCTGCGGGCGCGGCTGAAAGAGCTGGAAGAAGCGGGTTCCAGCGGCAGCCTCGGCGCCGGGCTCGAAGCGCAGCTCAGGCAGATCGAGAGCGATCGGGAGTTCCTGCGGCGTGCCAACATCGGGGGGGAAGCGATGAAGGATGAGGACGTGGCGCGGGTGCAGGCGATCACCAGGAAGTACCGGTGGCGGGATGCCGAGGGGGACAGGACCGATTTCCTGAGCGAGGAGGAGATCGAGAACCTGACGATCCGCTATGGCACGTTGACCCCCGGGGAGCGCCAGATCATCAATCATCACATCGAGGTGACGATCCAGATGCTGGAAGCGCTGCCGTGGCCCAAGCACCTGCGGAACGTGCCCGAGTATGCCGGCGGGCACCACGAGCGCATGGACGGCAAGGGCTACCCGCGGGGCCTGACGCGGGACCAGATGTCGGTCCCGGCGCGGTGCATGGGAATTGCCGACATCTTCGAGGCCCTGACCGCGAAGGACCGGCCGTACAAGAAAGGCAAGACGCTCACCGAATCGCTCACGATACTGGGCCGGCTCAAGCTCAACGGGCACATTGATCCGGACCTGTTCGACATCTTCATGTGGCAGCGGGTTTACGAGAAGTACGCCAGGCAGTTCCTCGATCCCGACCAGATTGACGAAGTTGACGTCTCGAAGATACCCGGCTACGTGCCGCCGCCCGCGCAGTAGGCGGCGCCCCTCCGGTCAATTCTTGCGCGTGATGTAAACGATCAGTCTCTGGGTCAGGTTCTCGACAAACCCCCTGTCGTAGCCCAGCCCTTCAAGTTCCCAGCGGAAAGTATTGCCCAGGCGGGCCTTCTTGTACACGCCGAGCTTGTGCCGGTTCTTGAAATCGGTCGCCCTGTTGAAAATTCGCTCGAGCGTGCCGACCAGTTTTTTATCCGAAATTTTTTTCTGACCGTCCTGGCCGGGCGCGGGGGGATAGCGCTTCGCCAGTTCCTGTGCCAGGGCTTTCGCGAATTCGTCAACCTGCTTTCCGGAAATAGAGCCAAAGATACCCATCCAACCGTTCCCGTTCCGTCCCCTCCGCCGAGCAAGCCGCCCTTCGGCCACGCGCCCCGTTGCTATTCACAAAGCCGCGCCGTTGCATTATGGTGCGTCATGCCGGGACGGTCAACATAACAGGCGCGGGCCGACAGCCCGTATCGGGCCGATGCCATCGAAGCTTCTGGAATTGCTGACGGGACGTTTGCGTGCGCTGCACGGGCGGCGCGCAAGATCGTTGTTCGCGGCAGGCATCGCGCAGCAACAGGCCGGAGACCACGACGGCGCCCGCCGCTGTTTCGAGCAGGCGCTGGCGCTCGATCCACAGCACGCCGGTGCCCACCACCGGCTCGGAATCATGCTGGTCCAGAGCCGGTCCTATGCGGATTCGGCGCGGCACCTCGAGCGCGCAATGACCCTCGATCCGTACCTCGAGGGCGGCTGGGTGGACCTCGGCAACGTTCACTACTGGCTGGGCGACTACCGCAAGGCCTGTGCGAGTTTCCGTGCCGCGCTGGCCGCGGCGCCCGACTCGGTGCCGGCGCTCGCCAACCTCGGGCTCGTGCTCAAGGAAGCCGGCCAGGTTGACGAGGCGCTGGTGCACCTGCGGCGCGCCCGCGAATTGGCGCCGGAAGCGGAAGCCCCGCTGCGCAACCTGATGCTCGCCCTGATTGACTCCGATCGCTGCGACGAAGCGTTCGACATCGCCACGAAGGCGCTCGAGCGCGACCCCGCCCGCTATGAGGCGCACTTCTTTTTCGGCCTCGCCTGCCACCAGCTGCTGGATCCGGCGCAGGCGCCTGTCCGTTACGACGCTGCCATGAAGCTGCGGCCGGGACAGGCGGAGCTTTACCGCAACCGCGGGCTCGCGCTTCAGGAACTCGGCCGGTTGCCGGAAGCGATTGAAGACTACGAGCGGGCGCTCGCGTTGCAGCCGGAGTATCCGCTCGCGCGGCTCAACCTCGCGCTGGCGCGCCTGCTCGTCGGAGACTACGAGCGCGGCTGGGAGGAATATGAGGCGCGCCGGTCGAGCGAGGACTATCCCCGGCGGGACGCCCGGTTCCCGTCCTGGGACGGCGCTCCTCTTGCCGGGCGCACGCTCCTCGTTTTCAGCGAGCAGGGCCTCGGCGACGAGATCATGTTCGCGTCGTGCCTGCCCCAGCTCATCGAACGGGCGGGTCATTGCATCGTCGAATGCGGGCCCAAGCTGCTCAAGCTCTTCAGCCGCTCGTTTCCGGCCGCGACGGTGTACGCGGCGACGCCGGACCGCAGCCTGCCTCGTGAAATTGCCGCCCGCGACATTGACGTCGAGATCGCCGCCGGCAGCCTGCCGCGTTTTTTCCGCCGGAACCTGAACGATTTTCCCCGCCATGACGGCTATCTCAGGGCCGAGCCGGGTCGCATCGCCTGCTGGCGGGAGCGGCTGGCGCAGCTCGGGCCCGGACTCAAGGTGGGAATTTCCTGGACGGGCGGCGTGCACAAGACCCGGCGCCCCCTGCGCTCGGTCCCGCTCGAACAGTGGCTGCCAATACTGGAAACGCCTCAGGTGCGCTTCGTCAGCCTGCAGTACACCGCCGAGGCGGGCACGGAGGTCGCCGAGTTGCGTGCGCAACACGGGGTCATGATCGAGCATTGGCCCGAAGCCATAGACGACTACCACGAGACCGCCGCGCTGGTGTGCGCGCTCGACCTGGTGATCAGCGTATGCACCGCGATAGTCCATCTCGGCGGGGCGCTCGGCCGGCCGGTCTGGGTCATGGCGCCCCATAGCCCGGAGTGGCGTTACGGCCTCAAGGGGGATACCATGCCGTGGTATCCCTTCGTAAAAATAATCCGGCAGCCCGCGTTCGGAGAGTGGGGCCCCGTGGTTTTTTCGGTGGCTACCGAGCTGCGCCGCCGCGCCGGCGCGGCGGCGGGGAGCGGACGTTGAGCGGGCGGGAGGAGCGGGATTCCGCGGGTCTCGAATGCCGGTCCCTGATGTGCTTGACGGCGGCCGGCGGATCGCCCGGCGCACGATCGCGGGCGGCCACGAGACATAGTTCCTTCATCTTTCCGCAGAGGTTTCCATAAATTCGGGCCTCGCTCCCCGCCTCGACCGCAGGAGGCGGGTTGTGCAGGCCAGCGGGTGCGCCCGGCGCGCTCGGGCAGGATTTCCCGGAGCTGGACGAAAATGAAGATGCGAATTCCGCGCACCTGGTTCTTTCTCCTGTTCACTCTGTCGGGCTTCGCCGGCCTGATCTACGAGTCGATCTGGAGCCAGTACCTCAAGCTGTTTCTCGGCCACGCCGCCTACGCCCAGACGCTGGTGCTCGCGATTTTCATGGGCGGCATGGCGCTCGGCTCGTGGCTGTGCAGCAGGTATTCGGTAAGCTGGCGCAACCTGCTGGTCGCGTATGCGGTCACCGAGGTGGCGATCGGGCTGACGGCCCTCGTGTTCCACCCGGTGTTCGTGAGCGCCACCGGCTTCGCCTACGACAGGGTCATGCCGGCCCTCGGGACGCCGCTCGCGGTTGACGCCTTCAAGTGGGGAATGTCCTCGCTGCTCATTCTCCCGCAATCGGTGCTGCTCGGCATGACGTTCCCGCTGATGAGCGCCGGTCTGATCCGGGGTTACCCCGGCCATTCGGGCGGCACGATCGCGATGCTCTATTTCACCAACAGCCTCGGTGCGGCCGCGGGCGTGCTCGCCAGCGGCTTCGTGCTGGTCGGGCTGGTCGGTTTGCCGGGCACCATGCTCACCGCCGGGATCCTCAATATCCTGCTCGGGCTCATCGTCTGGCTGCTGGCAAAGGACATGTCGTTCGCTCCGCCGCAACCGGCGCGCCCCGCCGGCGACAGGTCCGGCTCGCGCGGCTCCGCTCTCCTGGTCTGGGTTGCGCTGCTGACCGGCGCGGCCTCCTTCATCTACGAAATCGGCTGGATCCGGATGCTCAGCATGGTGCTCGGCAGCTCCACCCACGCCTTCGAGCTCATGCTTTCCGCCTTCATCCTGGGACTGGCTTTTGGCGGGCTGTGGATGAAACGGCGCATTGACCGTATCGCCGAGCCGGAGAAGTTTCTTGGCGTGGTGCAGGTCGCGATGGGACTGCTCGCGCTCGCGACCCTGGTGGTCTATGGCCGCACCTTCGAGATCATGCAATGGCTGCTCGGAGTGCTCACGCGCACCGAAGGCGGCTACGTCGTATTCAATTTCGGCAGTCACCTGATCGCGCTGCTGGTGATGTTTCCCGCCGCGTTCTTTGCCGGCACGACGCTACCGCTGATCACTCACGCGCTGCTGCGCCGGGGGGCGGGCGAGCGCGCGATCGGCGTGGTCTATGCTGCGAATACCGTCGGCGCCATTGCCGGGGTGTTCTTTGCCGTGCATCTCGGCATGCCCCAGCTCGGCCTGAAGGGCCTGATCAGCGCCGGTGCCGCCATTGATATCACGCTCGGGCTCGTGCTGCTGTGGTGGGTGAGCGGGGGCCGCCGTCTGGCGGCCTGCGCCACTGCTGCCGGAACGGCGGGTGTCGTGACGACCCTGGCGTTCGTGGAGCTCGATCCGTACAAGATGGCCTCGGGCGTTTACCGCAACGGACAACTGCTCGACCGCGACAAGTCCAGCATTCTGTACCAGCGCGACGGCAAGACGACGACGATCAACCTGGTCAAGACCGAGGGACGCGTCTCGATTCACACCAACGGCAAGCCCGACGCCGCCCTGAACCTCGATCCGGACGGCCCGCCCGCCCCGGACGAGTCAACGATGATTCTCAGCGGGGCACTGCCGCTGGCGTTCAAACCCGATGCCAGGACGGCGGCCAACATCGGCTTTGGATCGGGGCTTACCAGCCAGGTGCTGCTGGCGTCCGACACGCTGCGCGAGCTCGACACCATCGAGATCGAGACGGCGATAGTGGAGGCCGCCCGCGGCTTCAGCCCGCGCAACGACAGGGTTTACCGCGACCCGCGCAGCCGCATTTACATCGAGGACGCGAAGACGTTCTTCTCGACCTACAACAAGCGTTACGACATCATCGTTTCCGAGCCCTCGAATCCGTGGGTGAGCGGCGTGGCGAGCCTGTTTACCGAGGAGTTCTACGTCCGGGTCAAGCAGCACCTGACGACCGACGGGCTTTTCGTGCAATGGATGCAGATCTACGAGATCAGCCCGGCCCTCGTGGCGTCGGTCTTCAAGGCGCTGTCACGCCAGTTTTCGGACTACGCGATCTATCTCGCGAACGATGGTGACCTTGTCGTCGTCGCGAAAAACGGCGGCCTGCTGCCTCCGCTGTCGGCTGCGGCATTCCGGCAGCCGCGCCTTGCAGGCGAGCTTGCCCGTATCGAGATCAGGAGCGTGGCGGACCTCGAATTGCACCGTATCGGCGGCAAGAACGCGGTGCAGCCTTACTTCGAGAGCTTCCCGATTGCAGCCAACTCGGATTTCTTTCCGGTGCTCGACCTCAACGCGGCCAAGACCCGCTTCATGGGTACGAACTCGCTTGACATTGTCAATCTCGCGACGACGCAGGTCCCGGCGCTGGAGATGCTCGGCCGGGAACCGGGTCGCGGCAGCATCACGGATGCGCCAAGGCCGTGGCTCAGGAAATCCGGGTTCACGCAGGTTGCGCTCGCGGTCCGCGCTTTTCTGCTCGAAGGCGACCCCGGCCAGCTCGCACGGATTCCCGTGGAAATCCGCAGCGACGTGGAGCTGGTGCGCCTGCTCGCCATTGATTGCGCGCGCCCGCGACGCGCCGTTTCGGTTGATCTGCTGTTCACGGTGGCCGGTGCGATGGTGCCGTTCCTCACGCGTGAGGAGCTGCGCCCGGTGTGGGAAAAATTCACGGCTTCGCCGTGCTCGGAACGCCTGGATGAGCCGCAGCGGGCCTGGGTTGCACTGTTCGCGGCCGTGAGCGCGCGCGATGCGGACCGGATGGCGCGGCTGGCCGAGGCGCTGCTCGGGCGCAACGACGCGAGTGATGCCGCACGCAAGGACTACCTGCTGGCGGCGGCGATCACCGGGCGCCTCGCGCGCGGCGAGCGCGACCAGGCGCTCGCGCTGTGGCGCGAGTTTGCCGCCCAGGCGGTAAGCAACCGCCGCAACATGCTCCCCGATCTCCTGCGCGGGCATCTCTTCGCGCGTCCCGCCGCGGATCCTGCGATGCGTACGGCCGGCGCTCCCGGGTGACGATTTTCGTCATATAGTGACGGGGAACGGGGACGCGGCCTGCCGCACACGTGAGGGCAGGAGGGCGAAATGCCGCTGGAATGCGTCCCCTGCGGCCATTCTTCACGTTTGGCGCCCGGGACCGAGGTTGGCACAAAGATTGCGCTCAATAAAGCCGCGAGCAATGAAAGTTGCTTGTTTTTTAGTCGGTTAACCACGAAAGGAGCACCCAATGAGTTACGTGCAAAAGGGGTTTACGCTGATCGAACTGATGATCGTGGTCGCGATCATCGGCATTCTGGCTGCGGTCGCCATCCCGGCCTACCAGGACTACATCGCGCGTTCGCAGATGTCGGAGGCGGTGAGCCTGACCGGCTCGGGCAAGACGCCGCTGGCGGAATACTTTGCGGACAAGGGCGCCTGGCCGTCGAACGCCTCCGACGTGATGGGCAATACTTCGGGCAAGTACACCAACGCCATCACGATCAGCGCGTCGAATGCCGCGGCGCCGGGCAGCCTGACGCTGGAAGCGACGATGAAGGCGACTGGTGTCAACACCAACATCACGAGCAAGACCATGATTCTGTCCACCGCCGACGGTGGCAAGAACTGGACCTGCGTCTCGGGCGGTGCGTCTGCGGTGGATCCCCGATATCTGCCGGCAGCGTGCCGTTAATGACGGGAGCGTGATCCGGGTATCCGGCGAGAGGCCCGTCCGGGAGGGCGGGCCTCTCCGACCGGTGCAGGCAAAAACAGCGATATCAACCAAGAGCGACAACAAACCGCTACAGCAACGACAGGGTCTTTCTCCAACAATCACATAACGGGGAAGGCGCATGGCACGAATCCAAAGGGGCTTTACGCTGATCGAGTTGATGATCGTGGTTGCGATCATCGGCATTCTGGCTGCGGTCGCCATCCCGGCCTACCAGGACTACATCGCGCGTTCGCAGATGTCGGAGGCGGTGAGCCTGACCGGCTCGGGCAAGACGCCGCTGTCGGAATACTTTGCGGACAAGGGCGTCTGGCCGTCGAACGCCTCCGACGTGATGGGCAATATTTCGGGCAAGTACACCGCGGCCATCACGATCAGCGCGTCGAGTGCCACGGCGCCGGGCAGCCTGACGCTGCAAGCGACGATGAATGCGACTGGTGTCAACACCAACATCACGGGCAAGACCATGATTCTGGTCACCGCCGACGGCGGCAAGAACTGGACCTGCTCCGCGGGCGGTGCGTCTGCGGTGGATCCCCGATATCTGCCGGCCGCCTGCCGGCCCTAGCCCCGATTATTCCGTTGCAGTGTGGTTGACCGTGCCGGCCGCGCGCGGGGCGGCCGGTTTTTGTACCTTTGCTGCCGGAGCGGGCAGCAAACCGGACACGCCAATGCCGGGACGACAAATGCCCCGCAAACCCATGCCGGACGTCACGCACGTATCGTCGGAGCATCCTGTGCTTGTGAATAATCGGGGTTAGGGACGCAGGATGCAACCGTTACCCAGCCGGATCGTCCGGCCGTTTCTCAACGGAGGCCTCATCGCCGCGCTGAGTGGCGCGATGATGGTGTCCTTGCTCGTGCTGGTGACCTATTGGCCGGCCCGCGAGAATGGATTCGTGTGGGACGACTGGGTTCCCCTGGTTGATTCGCCGGTGTTCCGCGATCCGGCGCGGTGGCGGGAGGCGATGCTGACGGCGCCACTCAAAGATCCCGTCGGTGTCCGGCCGTTCGCCATGCTCAGCTTCATGTTTCAGCTATGGGCGGGTCAGAGGGAGCCCGGGCCCTTTCACGTCGTGAACCTGAGCATCCATGCGGCCAACGCCTTCCTGCTCGTCGTGCTCGTCTGGCGCGTGCTTGCGCCGGATCCATCGCGGCGAAAGGCGGCATTGGCGGCCGCTTTGTCGGGGCTGGTTTACGGTCTGCACCCCGCCCTCACCGAGCCCGTCGTCTGGATCTCGGGCCGCTACGATCTCATGATGACGTTTTTCCTGCTACTCGCCTTGCTGCTCGACCGGACACTGCCCGCCGGCGGATGGACCCGGGCCCTCCTGGTCAGTGCGGCTTTTGTTTCCGCCGTGCTTTCCAAGGAGACCGCGGTCGGGTTTCTGCTGGCATTGCCGTTTGTACACCTGGCGCTCGATCGGCCTCAGGCTGGCCCGCTGAACCGGGCACGGCTGGCGGAAACACTGGTCCGGAATTACAGGGTTTATGCGGCACTGCTCCTCGCTTCGGTCCTGTACCTGGCGGTGCGCCTTGCCGTCTTCGGCACTTCGCTTGGAATGCAGAGAATGGTCACCCAGTTTGGCGATGTCGGCCCGCCCGGCCAGCGCATCCTGGCCGTCGCCGCGAGTCTGTCGCAGTATGTTGGTGACGCTCTTTGGCCGTTCCGGAACAGAATCCCGAGCCGCTCCTTCCCGCTGCCGATTGACGCGACGGATGTCCTTCCCATGATTGCGGCGAGCGCCGGCGTCTTGGTGGCGGTCATCTTGGCCGCGCGTGCGGGCGCCGCCCGCCGCGTGCAAGCGCTGTTGTTCCTGGCATTCGTCGCGTCCCTCGTCCCCGTGAGCAATCTTCTGCCGCTCCCCGGAAGGATCGGTGAGCTGTGGGCTGCCTCCCGCTATCTTGCGTTTCCTCTCGCGGTCCTGTTCCTCGCCGCCCCTTTTACCTTTCACATCGTCGAGAAGTGGCTGTCCCGGCACTTTTCTTATCCGCGATCGCTCCTTGCGGTCGTTGTCATCGCCTGGCTCGCGGCCTCCGTGGCCGATATACGCGCGACGATCCCGTTGTGGAAAAACGACGGCACGTTGAACTACTGGGCCATACAAAACGGTGCGCGGAGTTACTGGCGCTACCAGAACCTCGGCGATTACTATCTGCGGATCGGGGCGCCGCAACAGGCGCGCAAGGCCTTCCTCAGTGCCGTGAATCTGCGAAGCGACGTGGGGCTGAACTGGTACTACCTGGGCTTGGCTGAAGCCGGCCTCGGCAACACGGCGCAGGCAAAGGACGCCTTCCGGAAAGCGCTCGAGCGGGACCGGAGCCTCCTCAACGCCCGAATCAATCTTGCGAAGATCGAGTTGGCGGCCGGCCGTCATGGAAAAGCCGCCGCGCTGCTGGAAGAGAGCCTGGAGCGGCTCCCGCAATCCGATCGCCCCGAGCAGGAGGGCGTATTGCGCTACCTGCTCGGTCAGAGCTATGTCGCCCTCGGGAGAAGGGAGGACGCGGCCGCTCAACTCGAGGCCGCCCTGGCTCTCGCGCGGAACGCCGGGGAGCGCGATGCGGCCGAGAAGGCGTTGCGGTCGCTCGCGCCGACACGGTAAGCGTGGGGCGGCCCGTCGAGGACCGCCAGGCATGACAGAGGAGACCATGAGCGCACCGATGATCTGGATCGGCTTGCCGGCCTACAACGAGGAGGCGGCCGTTCCGGCGTTGTTCCGGCGATTGCTGGAGACCTTTCCTGACCCATCTGCGTCGTACCGCATCGTCCTGTACAATGACGGCAGCACGGATGCCACCGTCGCAGCCGCCCGCGCGTGGAAGGACCGGCTCAACCTCGAGATCATCGGGCGTGCCGAAAATCTGGGCCTCGGAGAGGGTTTGCGCGCGCTTGTTTCTCATGCCGCGCGTAACGGCGGGCCCGGAGACCGTCTTGTCGTCATGGATTGCGACGACACGCACCCTCCGCGCCAGATTCCCGCGATCGTCCGGGCGCTGGATGCCTGCGATGTGGTCATCGCTTCCCGCTACCGGCGTGGTGCCGGCGTCAGGGGCGTGGCGCTGCACCGCAGGGCGCTCAGCCTGGGCGCGGCGGTGCTGTTCAAGGCGCTGCATCCGTGCCGCGGCGTGCTCGACTATACCTGCGGTTACCGCGGTTACCGCGTGGCGCTGCTGCAGCGCGCGTTGGCGCACTATGGAGACCGGCTGGTGAGCGAGCGCGGCTTTGCCTGCACGGTGGAGCTGCTGCTCAAGCTCAACCGTCTCGGAGCGCGCTGCCGGGAAGTTCCGCTCGACCTGCGCTATGACCTGAAGAGGGGCGCAAGCAAGATGGACGTGGGTGGCAACACGCTGCGCCTGCTCGTTCAGTTGATCCACTGGCGTTTTCACGGCCTGCGATAGGCCGGGCGCGCGCCGATACGGGAACACCGGCTTCGCCCCCATGCACATCGTCTGCATCATCGGCACGCGCCCCGAAGTGATCAAGATGGCGCCGGTGGTCCATGCGCTTTCTGCGGACCCCCGTTTCCGTCTTTCCTTGCTGTGCTCGGGCCAGCACCGGGACCTGCCCGTGCCCCTTACCGGGTGGTTCGGGCTCACCTTCGATCATGATCTGGGTGTCATGACCGAAGGGCAGTCCCTGGCGGGACTCACGTCCCGGCTCGCTGCGGCGTTCGCACGATACCTGGAACGCGAGCGCCCCGACCTGGTCATCGCCCAGGGTGACACGACCACCGTGATGTGCGCGGCGCTGTGCTGCTTCTACCACAAGGTGCCGTTCGCGCACGTGGAGGCCGGGTTGCGCACGTTCGACCTGGAGAACCCCTTTCCCGAGGAATTCAACCGGCTGGTCGCAGACCGTCTCGCGCGCATCCATTTCTGCCCGACGGAGCGGGCAGCGCGGAATCTCCTCGCCGAGGGAATGGCCCCGGACGGCGTCCTCGTTACCGGTAACACCGTGATTGACGCGCTCCACTATAC
>DAIDBG010000228.1 GCA_027310225.1 bacterium
GTGCAATTGTTGCGGTCACTCCGGCCACTCAAAAATGCGATGGATTTCGGCTGCGGCAAGCTACGGTATGCGCGCGAGCTATTAAAACGTGCAGAATCCGTGACGTTTGTGGATTCAAAAACTCAATTAGTCGCCCGTGAAGAACGCGTAAGTCGCTGAGGGACCGAATCGATCGGCGGTGAGGCAGTAATCGATATTGCAGGAAAGCCGGGGTTTGACCTCGGCTTCCTTGCGTTTTGGGATTCCCGGTCGGCGTGGTTTCGTGATTCTCTGGGTCGGGTTTTCCGACGCAGAGAAGAGCGATGAGCAAGCCGCGGGACGATCGTCAAAAGGACCTGTTTCGGCCGCCATTGGAGAAGATCATCGATATGAACCATCCGCTGGTGCGGCTGGCGGACGAGATCGATTGGGAGTTTCTGTCGAGCCGCTTCGCCTCGGTGTGCCGCTTGGGTCCGGGGCAACCGCCGCTGCCGACGCGGCTGGTGGCCGGGCTGATGATCCTCAAGCACATGCACGCGCTCTCGGACGAGGCGCTGTGCGCGCGTTGGATCGAGAACCCGTATTACCAATATTTCTGCGGCGAACAGGTGTTCCGGCACGACCTGCCGTTCGACCGGTCCTCGCTGACGCGCTGGCGCCAGCGGCTGGGCGAGGAGCAGCTCGTGGCGTTGATCCAGGAAAGCCTGTCGGTGGCACACAAGATCGGCGCGCTCGGGGCCAAAGACCTCGAGCGGGTCGCGGTGGACACCACGGTGCAGCCCAAGGCGATTGCGCACCCCACCGATGCGCGGCTCCTGTACCGGGCGATCGAGAAGCTGGTGGCGCTGGCCAAGCGCGAGGAAGTTCCTCTGCGCCAGACCTACCTACGGGTTGCCAAGCGGGCCTCGATCATGACCGGGCGCTACACCCATGCGCACCAGTTCAAGCGCGCCCGGCGCGAGCTCAAGTTCCTGCGCACGCGGCTGGGGCGCATCATCCGTGACATCCGCCGCAAGATCGACGGCAACGAGGCGCTCGAAGACCGCTTCGCCCACCTCCTCGATCTCGCGATCAAGGTGCGGCACCAGGATCACCGCCGGCGCGGCCCCAAGGTCTATTCGCTCCACGCTCCGGAGGTCGAGTGCATCGGCAAGGGCAAGGCCCGGGCGCCCTACGAGTTCGGCTGCAAGGTGAGCGTGGCCACACCCGTCACCCAGCCCAAGGGCGGCCAGTTCGTGCTCCACGCCAAAGCGATGCATGGGAGTCCCTTCGACGGCCATACGCTTGGGCCCGTCGTCGCCGATCTGGAGAAGCTCACCGGTGTCGAGGTCAGCCGCATCCATGTCGACAAGGGCTATCGCGGCCACAATTACCCGAACCGGTTCAAGGTCTGGATCTCGGGCCAGGTGCGGCGCGTCACCAAGACCGTGCGTCGCGAGATGAAACGACGGGCCGCCGTCGAGCCGGTGATCGGCCATATGAAGGCCGAGCACCGAATGGACCGCAATTACCTCAAGGGCCGCAACGGCGACCGCATCAACGCCGTGCTCGCCGCCGCCGGCTACAACTTCAGCCTCCTGCTGCGCTGGTTCGCGGTGCTTTTGCGCGCCCTGTTTGCAGCCTTCGCCAAAACCGCTGCCGCCACCGAATTTGCTTAAAAGACGCGATCCCGGGGATTCTTCACGGACGACCCCATAATCTTCCAACCGGTGGCTCGTCGTCGGGCCGCTGACGCGCGCTTCGCGCACGGTCGGCCCCGACCATAACCCGAAGGTCGAAGGTTCAAATCCTTCCCCCGCAACCAGTTCGGGGAACCGTGCGCGCGGGGCGCGCGGAAGCCCGCCGAACGCGCCGAGTGTCGCACTCCCGGCGCTCTCGTCCCCGCTCCCGGCGCTTGCGCGCCCCCGGCCGCCGTCGCCTCGAACCCCCCGCAACCATTCCCTCGAAAATCCACGGCCCCTTCGCGACGCGTTCCCGTTGCGCGGGCTGACGCCCCCCCGGACGCACGCTCTCGCGGAATTCCCGTAACCACCGTTATCCCTGGGCCGCGAGATTCGCTGGCGGCCTTATGCGTTTCGAGAAGGCGAAGACCGCGACGAGGTCGCCAACGATCTCGATCCCGATGCAACATTTTCGGCAGTCCGGCGAGATCGTTGCGCTCCCGATTCTTGGAGGGCTTGGTTACGGGTCGCGTCAAATCTTGTTTCCGAAGGAGACGGCCGGCTCAATCC
>DAIDBG010000238.1 GCA_027310225.1 bacterium
CCCGACTTCCGCAATTGGCGGCCGTTTTTCGATTTTTTGAGCCCGCTGCGGTGCGCAACTCGTTGCGCCGACGCGCTCACCTTTTCGCCAAGGTCGTGTAGTGGCGACCAAGGCACTATCGCGGCCGGCCGCGAGGCGCTAAACTGCGGGCATGTTCCTGAAGTGCAGCGTGCGGCACAAAGACGGCAAGACCCACCGCTCGTGGTCGGTCGTCGAGAGCCGCCGCCACGCCGGCGGCAAAGTCGCGCAGCGGCACGTGCTCTACCTCGGTGAGATCAACGACAGTCAGCGCCGCGCCTGGGAGCGCACCATCGCCGTCTTCGACGAGCGCGCGGGCGAGTCGCGCCAGCTCGCGCTGTTCCCCGCGGATCGCACGCCGCCCATGGACGGCGCCGCCGCGGTGCAGGTGCGGCTCGACGCCTTGCGCCTCGCACATCCGCGCCAGTGGGGCGCCTGCTGGCTCGCCGATCAACTCTGGCGCACGCTGCACCTGGACGACTTCTTCGGCGCGCGCCTGCCGCTCACCCGCGAGGACACCGACTGGGAAAAAGTCCTGCGCCTCCTCGTGATTTACCGGCTGCTCTCGCCGGGCAGCGAGTGGCGGCTGCACCGGCAGTGGTTCGGCACGACGGCCCTCGCCGATCTGCTCGGCGTGGACCAGCGCGCGGTGCAGGACGACACGCTTTACCGCTGCCACGATCTGCTCCTGCCGCTCAAGGAGGAACTCTTCGGCCACCTGCGCCAGCGCTGGAGCGATCTGTTTGGCGCGCGTTACGAGGTGCTGCTCTACGATCTGACGAGCACCTATTTTGAATGCGACGCGCCGACCGGCGAAACCGATCCCCGCCGCTTCGGCTACAGCCGCGACCAACGCGGCGACTGCGTGCAAGTGGTCATCGCCCTTGTCGTCACCCCCGAGGGCCTGCCGCTCGCCTATGAGATGTTGCCCGGCAACACTGCGGACAAGACCACCCTGCGCGGGATGCTCGCGACCATCCGCCGCCGCTACGGCGCGGCCGAGCGGATCTGGATCATGGATCGCGGCATCCCCACCGAGGCGATCCTCGCCGAACTGCGCGCCGCCGACTCCGGCGTGCGTTATCTGGTCGGCACGCCCAAGGGCCGGCTCACCCGCTACGCAGCGGCGCTGGCCGAGCGGCCGTGGCAGACCGTGCGCCCGCAACTGCGCGTGAAACTGCTGCCGCAGGATGGCGAACTCTACGTCCTGGCCGAAAGTCAGGCTCGCGCGGGCAAGGAGCGCGGCATGCGCCGCCGCCGGCTCAAAGCCTACTGGCAACGCCTCGGTGAGTTGCAACGCCAGCGCCCCGCCCGCGACGCGTTGCTCAAGAAACTCGGCGCCGCGCAGGAACGCGCCGGCCGCGGCGCGACGAGCCTCGTGACGGTCGAGGTCGGGGACGACGGCACGCTCGCCTATCGGCTCGATCGCGAGCAACTGCGCGCTGTGCGCGCCCGCGAGGGCCGCTATCTGCTCCGCACCAATCTCGCGGCCGACGATCCGGAGCTCATCTGGCGCTGTTATATGCAACTGTGTTTTGTCGAGGAAGCGTTCCGCACGCTGAAAGGCGACCTCGGCCTGCGGCCGATTTTTCACCACCGGCCCGACCGGATCGAAGCGCACCTGTTCATCGCGTTTCTGGCCTACTGCCTGTCGATCACACTGCGCCAGCAACTCCGCGGTCTGGCCGGCGGGCTGATGCCGCGCGCCGTCTTCGAAAAACTCGCCACCGTGCAACTGCTCGATGTGGCCGTGCCCACCACCGACGGCCGCGAACTGCTCCTGGTGCGCCGCACCGAGCCCGGCCGCGACGTGCAACTCCTGCTCGACCAACTCGGCCTCACCCTGCCGCCGCAACCGCCCCCGCGCCTCCGCGCCCCGCAGCCGGTGTAGTGGCGACTTTCGCAAAACTCGCGCGATGAATCAACGACTTGCCAGAATCGATCGCCCCAGTTGCGGAAGTCGGGTTAATCTGCCCTTCGCCCCGGTATTGCGCAAGGTCATGGTCCCTTCGTCGGTGATCTGGAGGACCACAAGACCGTTGATCAGAAGCCAATCGCCAGATCGTTTGTCGGTGACCGTCGTCTGAGCAAAGCCGGCATTAAACAAGAGAATCAGTAGGCCGAATGTGAAGATGCGCATGAATAGTGAAATTATAGATGCGCGCCCCAATGACAACATTCTGATAGTCCTTGCCAGCGAGTTGACGCTCGCTCTGTAGGGCCATCCCTTGCTTGCCTCGCCATAGCCTTGGCGTTGGCGGGTGGACAAGCCGCGAACTTCGACGCTCCCCTGAATCGCTCCCCGTCGGCATCCGCCGTCGCTACGCTATGGCGAGACCAGAGCGACGGCCCTGAAAATGGGTCCACTCGCTCACGCTCGTGGCTACGAAATACAGTGTGGCTCGCGAGGACGCTCGCCCCACTGTGCCGGGCTTAATTCGGACCGTGGACGATGAGCGGCGGTTCTTCGTCGGGGGTCGTGCGCTCGGTCGGGCGGACGCGGCGCGCGAGTTCCGCCCAGCAGGCGGCTTCTTCCTCGCGGCGCACGAGCATGCGGTATTCGGCGTCGCCGGCGAAAAAGATGAACGCGAACAACACGGCGAGCATGGTTTGGTGGAGCCAGAACGCCGCCGCCAAAGCGAAGATCAGCGCGAGCGCTTTGCCCACGAACGCGGCCACGTAGGTGGCGCGCAGGTAGGGCAGCTTGCGGGCGAGCAGCGCGCGGAAGATCCGCCCGCCATCCATCGGGAAAACCGGCAGCAGATTGAAGACGCCCATGAGGCCGTTCCAATAGAGCAGCACCTGGCCAAAACCCTTGAGCGTGTCGTCGATTTGCGGGTGGAACGGCAGCCCGGGAGGCAGGCCGATTAATACCGCGAGCACGACGAAGATCGCGAAGTTCACCGCCGGTCCCGCGATGGTGATGAGCAACTCGGCGCGCGGCTGGCGCGGGATGCGGTCGAATTCCGCCATGCCGCCGATGGGCATGAGCAGGATGCGCGGCACGTTGACGCCGTAGCGCCGCGCGGTCAGCGAGTGCCCCAGTTCGTGCAGCACCACGCACACGAAGAACAGCACGGTCAGCAACACGCTGGCGATCAAGCCGGCCCAGCCGCCGCCGTCGCGCCAGCCCTCGAAGGCGGCATAGACCAGCAGCAGCACGAAGCTCGCGTGCACCGCGAGCTGTATGCCGAAGATGCGAAACAAGTTAATTGACCAGCCAAGCATTGGGTTTAAGTAGAACCAGCTTTGGCCAAAGCGCTATTACTTTCCGAACTTAGAACATGGCAACCGACACTAATGCTCCGCTCATCCTGGTGATCGACGACGACACCGAGGTGCGCTATTCGCTGAACCGGGTGCTGTCCTCCCAACGCTACCGTGTGGTCGAAGCGCCGAGCGGCGAGGAGGGCGTGGCGGCGGTCAAAAAACAGGTGCCCGACGTCGTGTTGCTCGACAACCGCATGACCGGTATGTCCGGCCTCGAGACGCTCCAGCACATCCGCTCGATCAATCCGAAGCAGCTCGTGATTTTCATGACCGCGTTCGGCACGGCGCAGACCGCCATCGAGGCGATGAAGTTCGGCGCCTACGACTACGTGGTAAAGCCTTTCGATCCGGCGAAAATCATCGCACTCGTCGAGAGCGCGCTGCGCACGCAGGCGGACAACAAGTCCGCCGCGGGTTACCAGACGGTCATCAACACCGAGGAGCACAAGGAGGGCATCGTCGGCACTTCGCCCGCGATGCAGCAGGTGTTCAAGGTCATCGGCCAGTTCGCCGCGAGCGACGCCTCGGTGATGATCACGGGCGAGAGCGGCACGGGCAAGGAACTCGTCGCCCGCAGCCTGCACCGCCACAGCCACCGCGCGGCCAAGCCGTTCGTCGCGGTCAACTGCGCGGCGATTCCGGAAAATCTCATCGAGAGCGAGCTCTTCGGCCACGAGCGCGGCTCGTTCACCGGCGCCACGGCGCAGCGCCTGGGCAAGTTCGAGCTGTGCGACGGCGGCACCATCTTCCTCGACGAAATCGGCGACATGACGCCGACCACCCAGACGAAAATCCTGCGCGTGCTGCAGGAGGGCGAGATTCAGCGCGTGGGCGGCGTGGAGACGATCAAGGTCAACGTCCGCGTCATCGCCGCCACGAACAAGGACCTGGAGCAACTCGTCCGGGAAAAGAAATTCCGCGAGGACCTTTAGTACCGCCTCAATGTCGTGCGCGTGAAACTGCCGCCGTTGCGCGAGCGGACCGAGGATGTGCCGCTCATCGTGGACTTTTTCGTGCAGAACCTCGCGAAGGCCAAGAAACTGAAGGTGCGCAAAGTCTCGCCGGAGGCGCTGGAGC